>JAKORR010000013.1 GCA_029777735.1 Armatimonadota bacterium
CGGGCGCTAGCCGGACGGTGGACCAAATGGTCACCATCGCCCACCAGCTCGGGGCCTTGGGCGTTGACGTTATCGAAGGCGGCTTCCCGATTTCGTCTCCAGCGGACCTGGTGGCCGGCACCCGCATGGCGCGTGAGGTGATGGGGCCGATCATCTGTGGCCTTGCACGAGCGCTGGAGAAGGACGTCCAGGCGTGCTGGGAGGCTGTGCAGCACGCCGAGCGGCCCCGTATTCACACCTTCATCGGCACGTCCAACGTACACATCGAGCGAAAGCTGCGCAAGACAAAGGAAGAAGTGCTGGAGATGGCCGTCGCGGCGGTGAAGTTCGCGCGGAGACTCTGCGACGACGTGGAGTTCTCGGCGGAGGACGCCCTGCGCACAGACTTCGACTACCTCTGCCGGGTGGTTGAGGCCACGATCGCGGCTGGTGCTACAACCGTCAATATACCCGACACAGTGGGCTACTCGGTGCCCTGGGAGATGGCAGAGACTATTGAGCAGCTCTTCGAACGCGTGCCTAACATTGACAACGCAGTGATCAGCGTGCACTGTCACAACGACTTGGGCCTAGCCACGGCCAATTCGCTGGCAGCAGTAAGGGCAGGCGCCGGGCAGGTCGAGTGCACCATGAACGGCATCGGCGAACGGGCTGGCATGCCAGCGCTCGAGGAAGTCGTCATGGCCCTGAATGTGCGCCGAGACGTGTTCGACGTCGAGACTGGCATCAACACGCGCCAAATCATGAAGACTTCGCGCATGGTGTCCAGCTTCACAGGCTTCCCCGTACAGCCCAACAAGGCCATCGTTGGCGCCAACGCCTTTGCCCACGAGGCGGGCATCCACCAGCACGGCGTCATCATGGACCGTCAGACCTACGAGATCATGAAGCCAGAAGACGTTGGCTTGGGCGAGAGCGTGCTGACGCTAGGGCGTCGGTCAGGCCGCCACGGTCTGCGGCAGAGGCTCAGCGAACTCGGCTACGAGGTTTCCGACGACCAGATGGATGACGTTTACCAGCGCTTCCTGGAGATCGCCGACCGCAAGAAGCAGATCTATGACGAGGATCTGCACGTGCTCATGAGGGAGGCATTGGGTCGGGAGCCTCAGACCTGGCGTCTGCGGCGCATGCAGGTGACCAGTGGCAGCCATATGGAGGATGACGACGGAATGTCTGCCTCGATCCCCATGGCCGCCGTCGAACTCGAGCGCCAAGACCACCTGTACGGTCCTGTCGCTGCCACGGGTAACGGGCCCATAGACGCCGTCTATCGCGCCATCGAGGGGGCGGTCGGAGTGGAACTGGGACTCGTGGACTACCAGATACGCAGCATCAGCGTGGGGACTGACGCCCTCGGCGAAGCCACCGTTCGGATCACCGATGGCGAGATTGAGACCTGGGGCAAGGCTGCCAGTACCGATGTCATCGAGGCCTCAGCGCGAGCCTATGTCAACGCCATCAACCGGCTCTGGATCATGCGAGAGCGGGCCGAGGGCCAGAGCGGCGCTGACCTCGACCAATAGGGTCTTGACGCACGGAAACGTGATTGGAGCTGCGGATGGAGGCCGTTCGATTGGAGAGCGGCCTCCTTGATTTTTGTGGCATGGCCGGGGACGCCGGATGTTGTGCGTTCGGGGCCGCTGTGCTTTCATCATATCAACGCGGTCCTGGCGGTCAGTTCCTTGCCGCGCGACTTCGAAGGCGACAAGGTAGATTGCGGTGGGCGGCAGGCCGAGGTGCGCAGGCCAAGGCGCCGGCCGTCGGGCACGTATCCTGTTCAAGCAATCCTCAGCGGCAACACGCCGGAGGTGGTCACGTGCGCCGGGTTCTGTGGCTTTTAGGTCTTGTAGCCCTTGCCTACGTTGGATCGGCCGTTGTGGGCATGTGCGCCTCCGCGTCCTCTTCACCCTTCGACGACGCGGGTATCAAGGCGGCTGACAGCGAACCGAGTGTCGCGGCCCCGACGCAGACAAGCACCCGCGACGGCGAGCGTCTCGTCTGGCTCATCTGGGGCCGACGGGGCAAGGGCAGCCAAGTGGCTCCATTGACAGTATCCTGGCCCCAGGGCCTTTCTTGGCCTGGGGATGGCGTGAATCCCACGGTCTGGGGCGAGATCGTCCTGGGCGGCGCAGGCGAAACTCCTGCGCCCGCGTCCGACGTGCTCGTGGCACCCATGGATGAGACTGGCGCGACCTGCAACGGAGTCCTAGGTCCGGAGGAATGGGACTTCGGCAACGCTCTGGCCCTAGACACTCCTGCCGGTCCGCTTCTTATCAGCGCGAAGTGGACAGGGAAGTTGCTGTATGTGGCTGCGGCTCTGCCAGCGACGTCTTCCTTGGTCGGGCGATTCGAGGCGATTCTCACCTTGGCGCCTTCGGACGACTCATCGAACGGCCTGCCTTCATCAGCACGTGCAACCGCGGTCGGCTGGGACGTGCGGCGGGAGATCTCCACGACCAGACGCGGTGAGCCAGCAGGGCGCGATTGGCGCTGGGTCAATGTGTCCGAGGGTGCCACACTCGATCAAGTGGGCGTGCGTGGTGCCCTGTCTCCCAAGGGCGACGGAAGCCTGCGCTTCGTAGCCGCCGAGTATGTCCTTGCGTTGGTGCCCTTGGTCCAACCAAGCCCAGGATCACGTTTGCGCGCGGCTCTCTTTATCACTAACCTGCCTCCCAAGCACGAGAGCACCGACGCTGTGCGCTGGCCTTGGGGCTGGGGTGTGGCGGTTCCGTACAACGAGGCGATGATTAGCGAGCACCCCGACGGTTGGGGCGTGGTACGGCCTGGGGGCCACGCGAGGAGTCGGGGCGAGCTGTGCCTGCCGGAGCTACTCGCGGCCCCTGTGCTTGACGGCCAAATAGGCGACAGCGAATGGCAGGGCGCCGCCGTCCTGCGCGACTCGGTGCTCGGGTCAGGGCTGATCGAGCTGCGGGCGGGCCTGAAGAACGGGCGCTTCTTCCTTGCGATGGTATGCCACACACTGCGTCGAAACCCTATTCCCCAGCAGTTGGAGGTATACCTCGACCCAGTGGGAGATGGCGGCCTCCTTCCGCGCGACGACGACAGGCTGGTCCTCCTGACAGCCCCCGGTGGCCCGGCCTCCCTGATGTCCTGGAAGCTACCGCCGTCGCAGGCCGGCCAAAAGGTTGTTACACCGGAGGGGCAGTGGCAAGAGGCAAAGCCATCGCGCGCGGAAGGCATGATACAGGCAAGGGATAACCAAGTAGTGGCGGAGGTTGCTATCCCCTTAGACGAGATAGGACTCGCGCAGGATGCGCTGCCCGAAACCTTTAGGTTGATGGCACGGTTGGTCTACGACAGCGAACTGACCATCGAGGTCCCAAAACGATAGGGGAGGAGCCGATACCCGTATGTAGCCCTCCTCGATCGCTCTGTCGGCCCTCTCCCGTTCAGCAAGGTGCTTCGCCGTGCGCGGGTCTCTATTCGTCCGAGGGCCTCTCCACGAGGGCGACGGCCAGCGCGGCAATGGCTTCGCCTCGTCCGATCCCGCCCATACCCTCGTTAGTCTTGGCCTTGACGCTGACCGCTTCTACCGACATTCCCAGAATCTGCGCTAGAGCCTGCCTCATCGCGTCGCGATTTGGCCCGATTTTAGGTTCCTCAGCTATCACGGTCACATCCACGTTGACGACGGCGAACCCTTGCTTTTTCACCATGGCGACCACCGTACTCAGCAACTTACGGCTGTCGGCCCCTACGTAGGCGGGGTCCGTATCCGGGAAGTGCTGACCGATGTCGCCGAGGGCGCACGCCCCCAGCAGTGCATCAGCGATCGCGTGGAGGACAACGTCGGCATCCGAGTGACCGGCCAGGCCCTTGGGATAGTCGAGGGTAATTCCACCCAGTCTCAGTGGCCGGCCCCCCACAAGACGATGAAGGTCGTAGCCAAGACCCACACGCAGTTGTGGCGCTGGCGGGGGATGGCCAACGTCACGCTCCTTGCCCTCGCGGCCCTCTCGTGCAGCCACCTGGACCCTCTCGGTCGCTCTTATGGCCTCTTGGGCCGACTGCTCACTGACGCCTTGTGCGGCCAGCACATCGTGCGCGAGACCCTGGCCGATGCTGACGAGACCGAGCAACAGATAGCCGGTGTTGATCTCCGCAACCCCCTCAGCGTCCGCCTGAGCTGCGCTAAGCCCCAGCGCCTCAAGGACATCACCCGTAAATGAGACATCGCAGAGCGTTTCGTCACTCTCTGGGCCCGATAGCTGCTGTCCAAGAACCAGCCGTAGATGCTCGGGATCTACACCCAAGTCCTTGATCACCTGGTAGGCCTCCCCCTGGCCCACACGCAAAAGCCCCAACAGCATGTGCTCGGTGTCGATCTCGCTCGTGCGGCGCACCACTGCCTCCCGATGCGCCAGCAGTATGCTGTGCCTCGCGTACGTACTCAGCCTCTGCCACAGTTCCATCATTGCCCCCTCCTGATACCACACGTAGCCTGCAGTGCTTTTCGCTGTGTGCCGAGCCACACGAAGAGGCGTTTTTGTATCGTTCATGAGGCTTTCCCATGACGCTGCCGTAACAGAGCTTCCGCCACGACAAGGTGTTCTGGAGTTGTGACCTTCAGGTTGGTCCAATCACTCTCCACGATGACCGGCGCCACTCCTAATCGCTCGACGAGAACTGCGTCATCGGTGGCCTGCCAACCCTCGGCCAGTGCCCGATGATAGGCTCCCCAGATGAGGTTGGTATCGAAGGCCTGCGGTGTCTGGGCCCGCCAAACGCTTCGGCGGTCCAGTGTCCGTACCACCACTCCATCGTGTACTTCCTTGAGCGTGTCCGTGGAGGAGGCTGCCGCGAGAGCTGCTCGGTGTGCCGCCGCGGCCTTGAGGCACCGTAGGACTAGGTCCTCCGTGGCCAAGGGCCGCGCTCCATCGTGAATCGCTACAATGTCCGGTTGCTCTGGGCACACTGCCTCGAGCCCGGCCCTCACCGACAGGGGCCTCTCGGCTCCGCCAGCGACGATGCGTAAACTCTTGAGCCTTTCCCAGCGTCCTACGTGTTCAGCTGCGGCGGCTTCCCAACCCGTTGGCACTACCAGGACGGCAAGGCTCACCTCAGGCAGGCGCAAGAAGGGGAGAAGCGACCATATGAACAGCGGGCGCTCACAGACCTGAGCAAAACACTTGGGGCAATCCAG
>JAKORR010000147.1 GCA_029777735.1 Armatimonadota bacterium
CATATTCCCCCGGTACCTCAACCCATCATGCCGCCGCCCGCGCCTACGGCCGTACCTTCCGCGCCTGTGGCAACGACTCCAGAGCCTCTCCCGCGGCCTAAAGCCAAGCCCCCCGCTACCCGTGGAATGCGTTGGCTTGGCGTCAACCAGCGTTTGGAGGTGGGAGCTTATACAATCGAGGCGCCGCTCACCTATGTCACCACCACAACCCGTGCCGAACTCGATGCCTCTTGCATCAACCTGCGCTTGCCGGTAGGCCGTCCGGTGCAGCAAGCCAAGGGGGCCCTTGGCTACTGGCCCCAGTACTCCCGCATCTCACCTGATCAGCGCGCGAACTACCTCGCGTGGATGGCCTCCGGGCGAAACGCGCCCTTGGCGGACATCGGCTATGCCTTCCTCTTCTTCTACGGCATGGAGCGCCGCGCGTTGGTCGAGGGGCAGGACATCCCTGCCATTCTCGCCGAGACAACCCGCCTGCTCTCCCTCTATCCTGAGTCGGCCTCTTTTCGCGGCTACCTTGGCAGCTTCGTGGCTTATGTCCTGGCCCGCGCCGGCGTCGAGCGCCTCACCGAGAGTGATTTCGAGCGAATCCTCCTGGGCGTTCCCGGAATCCTGAGCGACTCGGCTCTCTCTGTCGCGCTGGCATGGCTGCAACACCGCAACCAACCGCTGCCGCTCGTGCTGGCCATGGAGATCGCCCGGCGTGATGTGCGCTCGCCACGCAGCGTTGTCACCGAGCGCCTTCCGGACCAGTTCCGGGCGCTCTTTGCGGCGAAGTACGCCGCGCGCTACGGGGACGGCGTCAAGCTGAAGGCGGCTGCCAACCCGATGCGCCTAGAGTACCACCCTGCCAGCCCCTCGCTCCTAACAATGGGTTCCTATCGCTCTTCACTGGCTCCCGCAGTGCTCCCCAATGTCGTGGGTTTCCAGAGCCAGTTCCAGCCTCTCGTGAGCATCTGGAGTGAGTGTATCGAGGAGCTGAAGCCGCTCAGCCGACAGACGGCGAAGGGGGTGGCGCCCCACACTCGCGAGGCCTACCGCGCCTTGCCGGCAGCCTTGAAAGAAGGAACCGACCATCCGGACAAGGCGCGCTGGGATTCGCTGGTGGCAGATAATGTGGGTGAAGATGGACGGGTACTGCTGCCGGCGTCGGCGGTAGCGCCACTCG
>JAKORR010000148.1 GCA_029777735.1 Armatimonadota bacterium
CATCGTTGTAATCCCCGTTCCAGGAATAGCGACTGACCCCGAAATCCCCTTCATTCAGGGCCGAGACCATGGTCTTCCACTCCATGTTGTTGAGCTCGGCCTTGACCCCCAGGTTGTGCTTCCACATGGAGGAGATGGCCAGCGCTATCTTCTTGTGCCCCTCGTTGGTGTTGTAGAGGATGTCCACATCCAGCGGGTTTTGCGGCCCGTAGCCCGCCTCGGCGAGCAGCGCCTTGGCCTGTTTGATCCGCGCCTCCTTGCTCATCAGCTCGCTGGCCGGGCGCTTGAGCTCGAAGCCATCGACGCTCGGCGGGGTCAGGCTGAATGCCGAGAGCTGCCCCTGTCCCAGGATCTTCTCCGTGATGGTGTCTCTGTCGATGGCAAGGGAGAGCGCCTTGCGCACCCTGACGTCGTCGAAGGGTTTGCGCTGGGTGTTGAACACGTAGTAGTAGGTGGCGAGCATGGGGGCGCTCACCAGATCGTCCGGGCTCTGGCGCTTGATCTGCTGATACTGCTCCAGGGGATAGGTGGTGTAGTGCAATTCGCTCGCGCGATAGCGGTTGTAGGCCGCGGTATCGGAGACGATCTCCAGATAGATCACCTTGTTCAGCACGGTGTGCTCGTTGTCCCAGTAGTGGGGGTTGCGCTCGGCGATGAGGCGCTCGTTCGGGGTCCACTCCTTGAGGGCGAAGGCGCCGTTGGAGACGATGTTGGCCGGTTTGACCCACTCATTACCGAACTTCTCGATGGTGGCCTTGGGCGCCGGGAAGGTGGTGTAGTGGGAGAGGGTCTTGAGGAAGAAGGGGACCGGGTTTTTCAGGGTGATCTGCAGGGTGTAGTCATCGAGCGCCTTGATCCCCAAGGCATCCGGGCTCTGCTTGCCCTGCACCACGTCGCTGGCATTGGCGACGCCGGTCAGCTCGATGAACCAGGCGTAGTTGGAGGCGTTCTTGGGGTCCGCCGCCCGCTGCCAGCCATAGACGTAGTCCGCCGCCGTCACCGGCTCGCCGTTGGACCATTTGGCATCGGGTCTGAGCTTGAAGGTGTAGACGGTGCCCGTGGCATCGAGCTCGTAGCCAAGGGCGCCCGCCGCCTGCAGCTTGCCGTTGCCATCCAGGGTATAGAGCCCCTCGA
>JAKORR010000149.1 GCA_029777735.1 Armatimonadota bacterium
ACGGCCAACTCTCGCAACTCCGTAATGACGATGTCCCACATGATTGATACCTCCTAGCTGTACGCTCGTGTCAGCCACCCAATCAGAAACGCCCGCGACTGCGGGCGCTGGGCTGCGATGCGGTAGTAGTGCTCGGCGGCCCTCCAGCGTAGCACCTGGAGCAAGCGCCTCGGGTCGGCCTTGTTAGCCGCCGCAATGGTTTGCGGGCCGATGATGCCGTCCACGGCTACTGGGTAGCCCAGGAACACCAGCGCCTCCTGCAGCAGCCGGTGCGCCGTCGCTGGTCCCATGTTGACGGCCATGTCGAAAACCTTTGTGGCTACGGCTTCGTCATTAAGCCGGCCATAGCCGTACTTCGCGTAGAAGTCCCGGTAGTAGATGGCGATGGCGTCCTCCCGAGTTAGGTTGGCGATGTCCAGGGAGGGATAAGAACGCTTGCTGATGCCGTACTTCGTCTCCCCGCCCGGGTCCCGCGGGTCGTTGACGTAGCCGCCCTCATGGGCCAGCACAACCCCCACGGCTCGAAGAAATCGTTCGTCCACTTACACACCTCCTCTCCTCAGCCGCAACCCTCACGCCCGCAGATAGGACAGTACCAGCACCCGTTGGCACGTATTATCTCGGCCCCGCATTCTGGGCACCGTTCAATCATGTCGCCACCTCCTCTGATTGCTCTGTCCCACCTCGCCGTCATGCCTGTCCCTCAGCACGGCCAGGGCATGACGCAGCCGGCCCGGGATGGGGACGCCGACCTCGCCCAAATTCTCAACGACGGACAACGCCTCGTTGCTGATGTACCACCAGATGGCGACCGTCCGCAGGATGGGCTCGTCCAGCCCACCGACCTGATCCACGATGTTGCAGACGGCCACGACGACGAACATCCCCACTTTGCGAGCGATACCCCGGCGCCCTATATCCGACGACAGCCGCCCATGCACCCATGCCGCCGCCCAGCCCGTCACGTAGTCCATGCAGGCCAGCACGACGAGCGCCGTGAACACCGCGTCCCAGCCTCCCCACAGATAAGTGGCCGCGGTACCCACCGTAGCGATGATGGCCTTCCAGATGTTGGTTGC
>JAKORR010000150.1 GCA_029777735.1 Armatimonadota bacterium
GCCGTTGGGGTGCGCTCGGACCGTGCAGGGGGCCGTTTTGGAGATGACAACCGGAGGTTCAGTTATCCGCAAGGGTTGGGGGTTGCGATTAACGGTCCCACCGTCATTACTTGCGTTAGCCCTTGTGTTAATGTTCAAAATGAGCATGTCCAGCGTATTGCTCCGAGGGCCGCGTTTGTAGAGGATCGGGCGGCCGCGCTTGGAAATCCGCTCGATTATGCCGTCGGCCTCTAAGGTTTTAGCAATCTGCCGTATCCGCTGCTCGGAGAGGTTTAGCTCCTTTGCAACGTCTGGGGCGGCTAATCCGGAGTTAGGTCCTAGGCCGTCGACGAGCAGCTTGTAGACCGCCGCCCGCTGCTCCTTGTTGCGGGGTCTGCTCATGGGGAGGAACCCCCTAACGCTAGCCCTTGCGATTCTTTTTCGCAAATAAGCTTGCGATACGGGTGGCCAGTTATCGCAAGTTTACTTGTTTTGTTTTCTTGCGATAGGTTTCGAGGGTGAGGAGTCATTTCCTCCGCGAGACGCTCCCGTAGCTGCTGCCGGAGGGCGGCGAGAGATGGGGCTAGGGGCAGGTCGCAGGAGGCCGTAGGACGGCCGTTAGCGCGTCCTGCCGGGCATCCGGGACAGGGCGTCCCCTCGACCTCTGCGAGGCCCGCACGGCACGTTAGGCCGGGCTTGAGAGGGCACTTCACGGCTGCTCACCTCCGGCCGGCTCCCAGCAGGTCAGCGGCGCCATCATGTGAGGGTCGTCCTCGTCAAATCCGGGATGACAGGGGACCATGACGCCGGAGCGCCAGCAATACTCGTCCTCTCTGGAATAGTGGCGGCAAGTGGCGCATTTGCGGCCCTGGCGCCATGCGTCACCGGCCGGCCGCAGTACCAGATCGCCGTCCTCATGCTCCATCACGACCAGGCCGTAGTCCTCGGGGTTGCAGTAGGGGCACGTGCTGGACGATCCGATGAACTCGGGGGCGATGTTGGCCTCCAGGAGAGTGTCACGGCTGAATCCTCGCTCACACTCGCCGCAATAGATGGTCCAGCCCTCCCTCAACAGATCTCTGTCGGTGATGTACTGGTAGCCATCGAAGCGGGGGTAGCGCTTGGCTCTCAGGTGCTTCCTGGCCACGCCCTGCCAGCGTAGCTCGGAGCGCCGTTTGGCATCCGTCGCTGAGTTGGCTAGGACGACCTCTTGGCCCCCATCTAGGTCGCCCTCTATCCAGACGATATATGCCTTCACGCTCTCGCCTCCTCCGGCCATAAAATATTGCCCTGCGGGTCGCTGACCTCGACGGCATCGGCGATGCTCCGCCGGGCGTAGTCGATGGCCCGGCGGCGGGAGTCGAACGCGGCGCGGGAGGTGTGCACGGCGGTGGCGTGGGCGTCCTGGTCTACGTAGATCTCGTGGACGATGTACCAGGACATCAGGCCACCTCCCCGGTAGCGTTGAGCAGGTAGCGGCCGCCGATGCGCTGTACGGTGTTGCCGGCCA
>JAKORR010000151.1 GCA_029777735.1 Armatimonadota bacterium
GCGCATCGCAGGAGGCACGTAGCCGATGGTTGCCATTCCGCCCAGTGATCCTGACTGCTCAACAAGGAGGACAGACGAACCACGCCTGGCCGCGGCGACGGCCGCCGCACAGCCAGCTAACCCACCCCCGGCAATGATGACATCGGCCTGACCGACGAGCGGCACCTTCATCCCTGACCACGAGACATACCCCCGCGCGGCAAGGTCAGGAGCAATCACCGCAGCTGGCCCCTTCTGCCGAGCGGCACGCTGCACGGGAGGAAGGTCCGGGGCCTTGCTTTCCCAGTCGAAGGTCACTTGCTGCAGATACACCTCGGTCAGTTGGCCAGCCTGAGACTGAGTGGGGCGCAGGACGATTCCGGAAACGCTGTCCAGAGCCACGCCTGCATCGCGTAGGTCGCCTGAGTGCAAGAAGACATCACGCCAAGCCCTGGATGATACCAGTGCATGGCGAGTGTACGCACCCGACGTAGTACGGACCTCAAGCTCAAGGCGTAGCAGTTCAGAACCAGGATTGAAGAGTCGTAGGCATACACGACGTACCGTGCTCCAGTCGGGCGGCAGGCTGCCCAGAGGACGAGCCGCTAGAAACACCGCCGGGCGCGCAGCAGCCTTCGGGCCTCCGACGAACTGCAGCTTCAAAACCCTCGCTCCGGTGGTGGGCTCCCGAGCGGGTTCCACGTATGAAGACGACACACGGCCGACTGCCAGGCCTGCATCGGCTTGTGTTTCGAAGGTCAGCACGGTGGTATCGGCCGCGGCCACTGCCGTTACGAAAAGCACAGAGACAACCAGTACACGCAAGTCGATCATAGTCGGATTAACCTCGCAGAGGTTTATCCCTGCGATTATACTGTCCAGGGGCTGATACCGGCCAGGGCGGCAGAAGTGTTCAGTTCACTCAGGACGAATCTTTGGCCGCGAAGAAGCCGTCGTGAGGGCCCAGGGCAGGAATAATCACAGGGCAGTCAACGCCCAGCTAGGCTCCGGGGGAGAATCTTGGCCCACTTCCACGGGAAATCCGCTACCTAGGCACGCCCCTTCCTACGCGGCAGCGACAGCCATCGGCCATCCCGGCCATTTGACCAAGTCGATCCTGTGAGAACCGCACACTCACCGCCACGGTGGCGAGGCCAAACGCATCGGCAATGGCACTGTCGGTCAAACCAAGCCCGTCGGGACCGGCCTTGGCCTTCAGCAGCACCTGCACAGGCGTGCTGCCACGGGCCGGGGCACTACCCGCCCCGACTATCCTCCATGCACCGCCGGCGATGCATGGCAGTCAACTGGACGATGTACTCCTTGTTCCTGGGCTTTGACTTCTTCTACGATGAAAGCTACGTCTTGCACTGCAAATGCGTTCATGGCGCAACAAGGTTTCATGGATATACAAAGCACGAGGCCCGCGGTCTATCCCGCGGGCCTCTGTTCCTCCACGTCGCTGTCCTGCGGTGGTTTGCTGTGTCCGTTAGCTGATTTTGACTGGTTGCCCCGTCTCCCCGGACTTGCTGGCAGCAAGCACCAGCTCCAGCGACTTGTAACCCTCGATCATTGGCACGTGTGTGTCTCTGTCTTCCTTGATGGCCCGCACCAAGTCAATCGTCTCAGCCAGGAACAGGTCCTTACTGGAGTTGACGACCGTCTGGCGCTCCCAGGCGTCGCGCGTGTGGTGAAGCACCGCATGGTTCGAGTCGTTGAAGTCCACGGTAAGGTACTGAGTGACCACCTTGTAGGCATTGATCCACTTGCCGGGTATGGCACCGTCAGTGCCAGCCACCGACGCAACGCCGCCACCGGCGAAGAGCACAGACGTAGCACTGACGTCCTCGGAGGTGAAGTTCTCCACATCGGTGTGGAACAGGTTGTTGTGATAGCAGCTCACGCTGACTACGTCGCCCATGAAGAAGCGAGTCAGGTCGAAGGTATGCACGATCTGCTCGACAATCTGGCCGCCGCTCTTGGACTTGTCGCGCCACCAAGGACTGTGCAGCGAGTTGCACATGTACCAACCGACGAAAAGCCCCGCCGGCCCTGCCTCGCCGCTCTCAATCATTGACTTGACGAGGCAGGCGGCGTCGCCGAAACGGTTCATGAACCCTACTTGCGCCTTGACCCCCGTGCGCTCTACGGCGTCCACCATGCGCTGGGCGGTCTCCAGATCGAGCGCAATGGGCTTCTCGATGA
>JAKORR010000152.1 GCA_029777735.1 Armatimonadota bacterium
ACTGGGGGCGGTGAAGGAGAAGGTGTTGTGGGCGGGCACCCGCCCGCTCTCCAGGATCAGCTCGCCGGCACGCAGGTGCCACCACAGGTCGTGGCTCTCGAACGGGACTAGGGCCAGCGCCGCCGCCAGCAAGGCGACGGCAGCGATCAAGAGGAGGGGAGCCGAGGGCTGCCGCACGGGGCTTCTTTCATCGTCGGATCGAACCCCCAGGGCCCACGCGCCCGTGGTGATCTGGCAGGCCGGCCGGCGCTACTGTGGCGCCCGGGGGAGCGGCGCTGGCGGCCGTCAGGCCTCCGACTCGGTCTCGTCGTCTTGCTGCACGCCCTTGCGGAACTCGGTCACGCTCTTTCCCAAGCCCCGGGCCAGCTCCGGCAACCGCTTGGCCCCGAACAGGACGAGGACGACGACGAGGATAATGAGCAACTCCTGATGGCCAAGACCGAACATCGCTGCTTCTCCTTCCGCGTGTGCCTACTATACCATACGCCCGCTGGCAGCGTCAATGCCCCGGCGCGCCGCGCTCAGGGCGAGAGCATCTAAAATGGGACGAATGGTTGGTGGGGACTTTGGGGGGGGCATGTCGAAGGGGCAGGGAGTAGAACCCTATCCCTTGGAGGTGCCTGTTGTCGCAGCCTGTTTTCGGAGACTGCTTTGCGGAGCTTGACGACCCGCGTGTGGATCGTACCAAGCGCTACCCCCTGATTGAGGTGGTGACGATCGCCCTTTGTTCCGTCATCTGTGGCGGCGAGGGCTGGGAAGACATGGAAGAGTTCGGACGCAGCAAGGAAACCTGGCTGCGGGAGCGGCTTGGACTGGAGTTAGCTAACGGGATCCCGGGCGACGATACCTACCGACGCGTCTTCCGCCGCCTCGACCCGGAGCAGTTCGCCCAGTGTCTTGCCCGTTGGATCCGCACTTTCCAGGGGGAAGCCGCCGGTGAGATCATCGCCCTGGATGGGAAGACGCTGCGGCACAGCTTTGACACGGCGACCGGGCAGGCCGCCATCCACCTGGTGAACGCCTGGGCGACCCAGAGTGGGCTTGCCTTGGGGCAGGTGAAGGTAGACGGCAAGAGCAACGAGATCACGGCGCTGCCCGGGCTGCTGAGACTGCTGGCACTGGCGGGGTGCGTGGTGACGGCGGACGCCATGGGCTGCCAGAAGAAGATTGCCCAGCAGATTATCGAGGCGAAGGCAGACTATGTTCTGGCCCTGAAGGGCAACCAGGGCAGCCTCCATGAGGATGTGCGGGAGTGCTTCGAGGACGCCATCGCCAATGACTTCTACCAGAAGGACCCCGACCGACTGATCGTCCACAGTTACCACCGGACCGTGGAGAAGGACCACGGGCGAATCGAGGAGCGCCAGTATTGGGCTATGGAGGGCAAAGCGATCGCCTGGTTGCTGGAGCGGCATGACTGGGTAGGGCTGCGCAGCATCTGTGCCGTCAAACGCACCCGCACCGTGGGCGAGCAGGTGACCAGCGAGACGCGCTACTTCATCAGCAGCCTAGAAGGAGGCGCGGCGAAGCTGGTGCAGCCCATCCGGTCGCACTGGCGGATAGAGAACAGCCTCCACTGGGTGCTCGATGTGTCCATGGGGGAGGATGCCTGCCGGATCTGGCAGGACCATGCCCCGGAGAACATGGCGACGCTGCGGCGGACGGCGGTCAGCCTGCTCAAGCAAGAGCGCAGCAACCCCCGTGGTATCAAGGCCCGCAGCAAGAAGGCCTGCCTGGACGACGACTACCGGCTCAAGGTGTTGGTCGGGTAGCAATCATTTAGATGCTCTCGCCCTGGGTACTCCCAGCCCTTTCCTTCCCGGGTGAGGCCCTGCCGGTGAGCCACCGCGTCTGCCGGGCGGTGTGTGGGCCCACACGCGCGAGAGGCGCGCCCCGAGGCGCGCCTCTCGCTTCAGTGGGTGGTTTGCTCGCGGGTGGTTAGTCGCCCGCCTCCAGGGTGAACATCCCATTCGGAACATAGCGCAGCCACTTCACATGGCCGTCGTAGAACGCCACGTTCCAGCCGTCCGAGTGGCGGGAGGCCGGGTTGCCCGGCATGTCGAAGCTGCCCCGGTCGGCCCAGTCCACGCGGGAGTTGTATTTGGCGTCCATCAGCAGGATGGTGTTCGCGGCGTCCTGGATCGATGAATCGGGAACACCAAGGATTCGCGTGTTCGGACCGTAGCTGTGCGGTACATCCGCGACACAGCAGGTAGACGGCGCGCCATCGCTGGGGCACTCAAAGACCTTGTAGTTCTTGACATAGGGCTGGAGGTAATCGTGCCAGAAGAACACATTGCCCGCGTAGGGCGTGGCATACGGACCCACCCCGACCGGGCCGACCGGCAGCGTGGTGCCCATCCGGTCCCAGAAGTTGACATCGTCGTAGTCTTGCCGATACTGGGCCGCAGCCAGGGCAAGCTGCTTCTGGTTCGACATGCAGTTCGCCTTGCGCGCGTTCTCTCGTGCGCGTGCGAACACCGGGAACAGGATCGCCGCTAGGATGGCGATGATGGCGATCACGACTAGCAACTCGATCAGGGTGAAACCTTTCTGCCTCATCGTGCGCACACTCCCGTCCAGACAGTACGCGTGGACCCCTAAGCCGCTTGGTTGGGGAGCGTCAGTCTACGGTAGACACTCTACCATAGGATGGGTCTGCTCGTCAAGATGCTTTTTCCGCGTTGCGCGGGTGCGCGCGGTATCCGCGCAGGAACCAGGGGCAGGCCGGTGTGGTGCGCCCCTGAAGCTGGACACATGGGATAACCAATGCTATGATGTCCAAGACAGGAGCGCAAGGTGGTCAAGCGTCGGAAGTTCACGCCCGAGTTCAAGGCGAAGGTGGTGCTCGAAGTCCTCTCGGGCACCAAGAG
>JAKORR010000153.1 GCA_029777735.1 Armatimonadota bacterium
GCCCTGTATTGTGTTTACCTTCACGACCGCGCACAAGCTGGAGACGCCGACTCACCGACACCAGGCCGTGGCAGATGCCTATGGGATACCGACGGTGGACTTCCAGAAGGCGATTCGGGCCGTGGTTGACCCGGGCTTCATCGACTGGCAGATTCTCGCAGCCGATCGCGTGCATCCGAACGAGTGGGGCCATGCGATCTACGCCGCTACGCTGGCGACCTTCCTCCAGAGGCAAAGGGAGCTTACTGAAGCCGTACCGCCGCCGAGTACGCTGCCGGCGGCGGTTTTCAGTGACGAGTACACCACTGCGCGGCTGGTGCCGGTAACCGAGAATGTGCCCAAGGGCTGGACGCGGGTCGATCCGGCAGGCTACTTCCTGGACGGCTCAATCATGGCGACCGAAGTGGGGCAGACAGCGGAGTTTAGGTTCAGTGGCACAATGGTCGGGTTGTACTACGAGATTCGCAAGGACGCGGGGATAGTGGCCTGCGAGATTGACGGAAAGCTCGTGCAGGAACTGGATACATCCTGGGGCCCCACGTACAGGTTCAACCGACAGAACGCGAGCATTATCGCCAGCGGGCTGGAGAAAGGCGAGCACACGTTGAGGATTACCGTAACCGACAAGAAGCACGAGCTGAGCGAGGGGCACGAGTTTCACCTGGGCTATCTGATGGTGGCGGGCTAGCGGTTGTCGTGGGCGGCCCAAGAGTGGGGCCGGACACCCTTGGCATCTCGTCGCCGGACGCCGGGCTGTATGATGCCGCTTCAGTTGCCGATGGTGAAGGTTTTGCGCCCTAGTACCTTTTCTCCGGCCGTGATGGTCACAACATAGGTGCCCTTAGCAAGGCCGCCGGGGTCCTGGGTATGAAGGTTGAAGGAGACCCAGCCCGAGCCGCCCGTCTGGCGCTGGCTGCGGGCGATTTCCTTGCCATTGCGCATCCAGACGGCGAGGATGGTTGTGCCGTCGGGCAGATCTTCGAACTGAAGAGAGGTAGCGACCTGGCCGGTCTTGTCGAAATGGTCGGCGGCGTCCTGAACCTCGCCGTCGGCAGTGGAGGTGCCAACGTGGAGGCCGCCGACGTCGGGCAGGGTGGGGGCGGTGGTCTGGCCTGTGCGGCCGCCCTGGTTGGTCTGCTGCTGACCGCCGGTGTCCTGCTGGCCGCCGGCAGCCTGTTGGCCCCCAGGAGGCTGTTGTTGGTTGTCCGTTCCGGACGCGAGTTGCTCGTCGACGTACTTGTCCCAGACCTCACCGCCCGCCTCCAAGGCCGTCGCCAACTGCTCGCACTGCTTGCCCTGGGGAGTGTTCTCGTAGCCTAGGGCCGCGAGTTGCCTATCGACGTAGGCTTTCCAGGCTGCGTCACCACCGGCGAGAGCGTCGCGCATTTCTTTGAGGGCCTTGCCCTCGGGCGTGTCCTCGTAACCCAGCTTGGTGAGCGTGTCCTCGACCAGTTTACGCCAGGCAGCCTCGGCCTCGGCCCGCTTTTCGGCGGAGTCGCGCTCAAAGAAGCCCCGGACGGTGAGGCCGCGCCAGCCACCGCCCATCGAGTAGTGGCCGTCCATCTGGATGAGGAAGCCGCCCGAGTCGGTGCCCTTGGGGACAGGGACGGTGAAGCTGAAGGGCTGACTGTTGAAGCCAGGGTAGCGCCTCTTGATGTAGGTTGTGAGCTTTTCTTCCTTGGCGCCGGCCCACACCTTGACGGTGACGTCGGCTCCGAAACCGCCGCTCATCCTGGCGGTACCCGAGACGGTCAACTGGCCAGGGGGTAGCACGCCCTTGAAGGTACGCGTGGTGCCGAAGCTGTGGACGTCGACAGGTGGGCCAACAATTGCGCCGGAGATGTTGTAGAAGATATGCATACCGTTGAAGGGCTCGGGAGGGAAGCTCGGCCCGCCAGAACCTCCGACTGACCCCACGTCGTAGCCTTGCGACACGGCATACTGTTCAATCCACGGTTCGACGCGTCCGAAGGTTCGCTCGAACCAGTTGCGCGGCTGGAAGGGCCCGGAGTTGAGGTAGTCGATGAGCTTGCGCTGCATTTCATTGGGGACCGGGTCCGAGGGCAGGTAGCCGCGCGAGACCAACTGGCTGTACATGAGGCTTTCGGCGAAGTTCAGCTCCTGGCGATCCAGGTTGCGCAGGTAACGCATGAAAGCCTTCCCGAGTTCGTTGGGCGCCGGCGCCTCCGGCCAGCGCCGAAGGGACTGGAGCCACCGAATCATGCTCTCGTCGGCGAAGGACAGTGCCTGGCCGGCCTTGCGCTTAGCTTGGATGTAGTCGTAGAACCGCTGGTGCATGGGCTGCATTCCCCGAAAGCGGTAACCGGGGCGGGTCTGCACCTTGCGCCACTTGTACAGGTCGGGGTCGGGTATGACCCGCGTCCAGGGCTTGCCGGGCACGTAGTTGATGCCTTCGGGGGCGGGCGTCTGCTGCGCCTGGGTATAGACCGCGTCCACGGCCAACAGGGCACAACCCAGAATCGTCAAGCAAACAGCCCTCGAGGTCTGACCAGCAGCGGTTGTCATTAACGTCACCGATCTCGCATTCCGACTTTCTACAAGACTTGGGAATGGACCTAAGTGTAACACGTTGACGTGTTGTGTAAAGGTTCTGCAAAGACGGTGGGGGTATCTCCTTGGGTTGGTGCTTGGGATAGGGTGGCAGGAGAACTGGTGGCGAAAGGGTGACGCCCATCATGTCGTCCACCGGATCGATCACCGCGCCACGCCAGACGGTCGATGTTGGGTGTCCACAGCAGCACGGGATGTCCGGCGATACCTAAATGATTCCAGCGATTCTGGTCGGTGATGAAGATCGGGAAGTTCGGGCGCTGCCGGCCCGACCCTCTGGCCATTGGCCATGTCTCAGCTCTCCGCGCGAAGCGAAGGGCCACCCGCGAGCGCGTGCGTATCCAGGTCTCGAAGGCTCGTCGCAGGTCCAGGGCCCTCAAGGGGCTCCCCGCGGCAGGTATTCCGCCCAGGCGGTGGAAGGTCTTTTTCCACTGGGCAGTCTTATCCCGGACGTAGAGAGCTACGCGATCATCAGAGGAGGAAGACCCATGGCCCGAAGGTTAGTCTTGCTGTTACTGGTCCTGTCGACGCTTCCGGCGGCGGCCCAACGACTGCTGCCCTGGCAGTCCTGGATCCTGCAGCCCACGGTGAGGGAATCCACAAGCCTCGATTCGCTTTTCGATCTGCCTTGGGCGAGCACTGGTGGGCCGGAGGGCGTGCTGGCTATCTCGGAGGAAAAGGGACCTTGGGGCGGCCGCTACTTCGAGTTCAAGGTGAAGATCGACCACACAGTCAACGGCAAGAGCTGGCCAGCCTTCGAGACCCAGCCCTCGCCGCCGCTTGAGTTTGGAGGCTACGACGCTCTTCGCTACTGGATACGCTGTGACAGCGACCTCGATCGGGAGATCCAGATACGCTTCATCCTGCACAGCGCCCACAACTACAAAAACGAGGAGCTTCCGCGCTTTCGTCCGGGCCAGTGGGTACAGGTCACGCATTTCATCCACGATCGGCGTGAGAAGGAGCCACACAAGTCAGACCTCGTCACGCGCCTGCACTTCTTCCTGTGCGAGGACCAGTACGCCGACGGCGACGAGATGACCTTCCGCATCGGGGGCTTCGAGCTGGTGAAGCTGGAGAAGACGCCGTCGAGGCTGGGGGCGGGGCAGGCCGCACTGGGCCTCTGGGTGGGAGAGCGTGGTGACAGCAGCAACGAGGCCGTGATCCTTGACGCTGGCACGGCCAGGCTGCCGGCGCTGGCTTGGATCGAAGCTGGCGAGGGTGTGGTGCTGCGGGCTGACGATGAGCTACACGTTCGCTTCCACGAAGTTTTCAGTGGCAGGGAGAGCCGGCAGTCGCTGGCGCTAGGCCGGGACGTGCCGGCCGGCGAGATCGTGCGTCTCACCGCCGACCTGAAGACTTCCACACTGCCTCCCGGCTACTACCTGGTAACAGCCGACGTGCGCCGTGAAGGCAACTCGCTGCTTGGCGGCCGCGTGGGGTGTGACGACCTGTATCTTCGCGCGCCTCGCGAAAGCATGACACACGTCGTACTCTCGATTCGCACGGGCATGGCGCGCTGGGTCCACGAACCGCTTTTCGGAGACCTGCAGGGGCGCACGCGCATCGCTCTGCCGCACGTTTATGATCCGCTCAACATGGACACATATCAATCTTTCATCCATTTGTTCTCCTTCGGCACAGGCACCCATACAGAAGGTAACGAGGCGGGCGATACGGGGCTGGTCCTGGCAGCAGAGGCCTTTCGCAAGAGTGGGGAGCACGTGCGCACAGCCTTCGTCGAGGACCTGTTCGAGAAGAGCTTCAACCACATGATCGCGCGTCATCAGGCGCCCAACGGCGGCGTGGTGATGGAGTCCAACGACCCGGGTTACCTGTGGTCGGGACGCGAGATCCCCAAGCCCTCGTCGCCTTACGACTCGAACCAGATGGGCGAGTTCATACGGCCCATGGCCTACGCGATGATCTACTACCGCAACTATCCCGAGAAGCTCGACTATGCAAGGAAGCTCGATGCGGCTTGCCGCAAGACCGCCGACTATCTCGCAGCCCACTCCGTGCAGGACTCCGATGGCTTGGCGAAGGTGATTCGCCACCTGACTCTGAAGGAGCGGCCCGATGGGAGCGTAGAACAGGTGACCTATTATCAGGAAGGGCGCCAGTGCGATGTTTACCTCGGACGCGCCTTCTCGGGCCTGACCTACTACGCTTACGCGACGCAGCTCTACGGGCGCAAGGTGCCCGACGAGTGGTGGGAGATCATCGACAACACGGTCGAGTGGACCTTACGCAAGATGAAGCCCAACGGGTGGTTCGACTGGCAGTGCGGAGACACCGTGGAAGGCGGGTGTCACACCTTCCTGGGCAACATCTACATTGGCGAGGGCCTTTTCGGCGCCTACCTGGCGAACCGCAGCGCTGGTCGGGCAGAGCAGGCCAAGAAGGCAGCGGAGGCCACGCGCAGGGCTTATCGCTACGTCACCGACGATTGCTGGATCAAGGGCGTAAAGTACGAGTATCCACTAGAATTCTGGGTGGGGCCCTATGTATACTGGCTCTTCACACAGTACCTGGACACCGTGGGCCCTGAGCCCAAACTTCAGGAGTGGCTGACGGTCATCGACCGACGCTGGACGGTTGAGCGCGGCTGGCGCGACTTCCTGCAGCGCCCGGCCGCCGACAAGCCCGTCGGCAGGAGCGAGACGAACGGGGCGCTCGAGCTGGCAATCCTCGGGTACCTAGGCATCAAGCAGATGGAGGAGATAGGCAAGCCCCTGCACTGGGAGCCGTGAGGCTTCCTGCGGATTGGGGCCGTGTGGGGGTAGGCTGTGGTCTCCGGGCGCGACGGCCCTGTGTTCACAGAGGCAAGGGTAACCACACCCAGGGCTACCGCCGCGGGCGCTTGAACAGATGCCCCACCAGTTTCGTGCTTGGGCCAGAGCGTCAGTGATGACCTCGATGCTCGCCAGCGGTAGGCCGAGCGTGTCACCGGAGGGGTTCTCCTACTGCAGCACCCTTGCTATCGCCTCGAGGGATCGCGTCCCCACGGCAGCGGGCATATTTTCCGTGATACCGATGAGAAACCCGCCTTCCGTGCCCGCTTCCTCGACCATTTGTTTAGTGACCTGGGTAATCTTGTCGGGGTCGGCGAGATGCACGGACGACGGGAAGTTCAGCCACAAGGTCTTGCCAGGCCAGCGTTTGCGAGCTTCCTTTACCGAGAAATTGCCGTCGGGCGGCGGCGTGAAGGCCTCCATGACAGGCAGGTCGGTCTCGGCGATGCAGTCCGCAATGCTGCGAAGCATACCGTCCATGTGTGTGCAGGGTGTTTTGCCCGAGGGGAGCAGTACATCACAGGCCTCCCGATAGTAGGGCGCCAGGTACTTCGCGAACCAAGACGGTCCGGTAATCTCTCCTGTCACGTTGTCAGGCAGCCATACGAGTTTGGCTTCGGAGGCGGCAGCGAGGCGCAACGCGCGGCGCGACTGCTCCATCAAAGCGTCAAGCACGCTCTCGACGACAGCCGGCACGTCGAGGAGGTCTAGGGCAAGGCGCTCGATGCCCGTGTACTCGATCCACAGGCGCTGGAAGGGTGTGCGGCCCACCCACGCGAGTACTACGCCCCGGTCGCCCACCTGCTCGCGGGCGCGGCGCAAGGGTTCGGGGTCGGGTGTGAGATGCGTATGGCGGATGACCTGCTCAAGGATTATGTAGTCCTCGGGGCGCTTGATCCAATGTTCGCGGATCCACGAGCTACCGTAGCCGGTTTCGGTATGAGTGGTCTGCGTTAGGGATCCCCAGGGGGTATCCATGCGGGTCTCCCGCACGCCCGGCTCAAGTTCCACTGACGAGTAGGTGACGCCAGGCGTGGAGGTGACAAAGACCTGGGCACTGGTAACGAGGGCTAGGTTTTCGATCTGCTCACCACCCGGTGGCACCAGTTCCAGATAGCAAGTGAAGGGAACACGGTCCGCTCGCCCGCCGCAAACGACGTGCAGTACTTGTTCTCGAAGTGTCATGCCCTGCCCTCCTGCGCGAATCACTAACAGCAGGGTCTGCCGGGCCTGCGCTCCGACTGCACCCATCGGCGGCAGAGCACTACTGCGTCCTGAGGATTCGCGGACGGGTTCGCCGCATCCGAGGAGTAGCCTTCGACAGGGGCGCAAGGGTGATGAGCACCACGACTGAAAAGAGGCCAAGTGAGCAGCGGAGGAGAACTACCTACAAGGATGTATATATATATCAGCCCAGCAGGTCGGACTTTCTCTTGCGAGGTGAGGGATGTGCGTCTGAGCTCAGCTTTGA
>JAKORR010000014.1 GCA_029777735.1 Armatimonadota bacterium
GCGATGTCTATGACCACACCATCGAGGTAGCGGAGACTGTCGAAACCTTCCGCGAAATCCTGTCCGGCTTGCTCGACATCTACCTCTCCAGCGTCAGCAACCGAATGAACGAAATAATGAAGATTCTAACTATCATCGCAACAATATTCATGCCTTTGACCTTTATCGCCGGCATCTACGGAATGAACTTCAAGTACATGCCCGAACTCGAGCAGCGGTGGGGGTATCCAGCGGTCTTAGGACTTATGGCCGGTGTGGCCGCCTGGATGATGGCCTACTTTCGCAAGAAGAAGTGGCTGTGACCGGAGGGGGCAGATGCCCACCCTGCCTCGCGAAGCGTGGACGGACCGCTAGCCATCAGGGCCTCGCGGAGCTTAGAGTCCAGAGGTGCAAGGGACCTTCCCGCAGCCGCATGCAGGACTTAGCCCAGAGCGTGCTCAGGCGTCACCTCAGTCCAACGCGTCCCCCTTTCGCCTACAACCCCACCAGATAGCGCCCGATGCTCAACGCGTGGCTCAGGGCCGTATCCCGCACCTCGAAGGGTAGCGCCCGGAAGGAGTTGTGCGTCTCATAGTTGAAAGTGCCCTCGTACTCTATCGCCTGCAGCCCAGCCATGACGTCGCTCCAATCGATCGTGCCATAGAAGGGCAGCACGTGCTGGTCGCCACGACCATCGTTGTCCGCTACGTGCAGGCACTTCACGCGCCGTCCCATCGCCCGCAACGCCTCCCCCTGCTTCAGCCCCTGCATGTGCGCGTGGCCCGTGTCCCAACATATGCCCACAAGCGGGCTGCCCAGGGCATCCACCAGCTCCACGAGCTCCGCCGGAATTGCGCCATAGACCCGCCTGCGCCCAAACGTATCCGCCGTGTTCTCGACCGCGATGCCCACGCCCAGCTTCTCGGCTATCGTCACCATCTCGCCGAACCAGTCTAGATTGCGCTGCCTAACCAGGGCCAGGTGCTCGACGTCGCAGTTGCCCGGGACGGCGCCGGGATGGAAGACCAACCACGGCACCTCGAGGATTGCCGCTGCTTCCATCGAGCGCAACGTCAGTTCCGTTATCCGCCGCGCGCGGTCCGAATCCTCAAGCTGGTTGTAGATAGGACTGTGGCCTTGGCCGAAGCGCACGCCGGAGGCCACGAGTTGGCGCTTCACACTCTCCGTCCAGCGCTGCCAGTCGTCGCCCACGAAGGGCGACTCGTCGAAGACCCAGTCGCACAGGTTCCAGTCGAAGGCCCGGAAACCGATACGTGCCAGGCGCTCAAGACATTGTTCCATACTGATGTTTTGCGGGTCGTAGAGCACGTTGAGTGACGTAGACAGATCCACAACAAGACCCTCCCAGAGATGGCTCCCTCACGCTAACAGGTTTCAGAACCGAGGCAATTATGTGCTGCCGGCCAGGCGCCTCAGGGAATCAGCCCGCGGTCGCGATAGGTCTGGATGATCTCCGCCACGCCAGCCCCGGCTGTCGCCGAGGCAACCACTCCACCGGCGTTGCGGACCGCCTCCTGGATAACATCGTCTGCATTGCCCACAGCGCCGGTCCAGAAGCCC
Organism: Armatimonadota bacterium; assembly: GCA_029777735.1. Taxonomy (GTDB): domain Bacteria; phylum Armatimonadota; class Zipacnadia; order Zipacnadales; family FEN-943; genus JAKORR01. The sequence goes on from JAKORR010000014.1 coordinate 1,561, forward strand.
AGGCTGCCGTCAAGCATGTCCATGTCGTTAAGCGTATCGCCCATCGCCAGCACGTTCCGCGGCCCGAGGCCTTTGCTCTCCGCAACTCGCAGCAACGACTTGCCCTTGCCTGCTGTGGCAAGGACCACATGGGCCATGAGCCTATTGCGGTGAGTGCGCGCTAGGTGTATATCGGCAACCCAGCGCGCCAGGTGCTCACGGGCGGTCTCGGCTTCCTCGGCGCTGGCAAAGTGCACCTCCAGGCCGTAGTCGCCCCAGAGGATGAAGCGGCGGATCTTGAGTCCCTCGGCCTCCAAAGCCTGCACGAACTCCGTCTCGTGGGGCACGAGAATCCGAGCTAGCTCCGCTACCTCTTCACAGCGGCAGCGATTCCACTCGATATCGGGCATCATCTGGCCGTCACGGATCCAGTAGATAAAGGCCTCGCGCGCCGCCACAAAGGACGGGAAGGGCTTACCCCAGTCAAGCCCGGCGCCTTCTAGGAGGTCGCGCATTTCCCACCAGTAACGTCCCGAGACAATTCCGACCTCCAAGCCGCCGCGGATCAGGTCCGACAATAGGTCCAGCGTCTGGCGGGGAACATAAGGCCCATTCTCGTTATAATCCACAAGCGTCAGATCGAAATCCATACCTATAATGGCGATTGTATTGCTATTAATTATCATGTGTCTTCCTATAGATCGGACTGAGGCGGCCTACCGATCCATATGGGATCAGTGAAGGCAATACAGCCTGTGTGAAGTAATGGTTCCATGCAGTGCATATCCTGTGGCCACTTGTTCTCGCGGACGAAGGTTCGCACGTGGCTAGGGACGATCCCAAGGCCGGCCACTATAGCGATGTAGACTTTGCCTTCGGACACGCGCACCTCGAAATCCAGCGGTGCACCATCATCGTCGAGCGACAGTCATAGCTCCCACAGACCTGCGACTGGCAAGATCCGTGGGCCGGTGGTCGGATCCCAGAGGCAGACCTCGTCCCGGACACGCCCGGGACCCACGCGCCTTCCGTTTTCGCCTACTCCGCTGGTTGCCCTCGTCCCGGACACGCCCGGGACCCACACGAAGATACAAACGTCTCCCTTCCCTCCGTGCCGCAGACAGGCGTCCGTGGCTGTTTCCATGTAGTCCATCAATCGATCTACCCTCACTCCGGGGTCGGGGTCGAAGGGCAAGCCCGGTCTGTCGCGAGCGTCTACTGGGCCGGACTGACTGTCACAATCGTCTCCTCGCCGGCGGCGTCGACGAGGACTCGCACGATCGTGACGTTGCCCGCGTCAAGGTGCTGGACGATGCGTCCCGCGTCGACCTGATAGCGCCCCCGCGGCATGATGAACTGCACTGACAGCCCACTCAGATCGCTGTAGGGCACCATTTTATCTTCTGTCGGCGGCTGCACAAAGTACTCGGATACGCCCTCGTACTTCGCGGCAGGCTTGGTTGCGCCTCGCGACTTCACTAGGGCAGTTACCCTGGGCGAACGCCCATCGTTGGCGGGAGCGTAGGATACTGACGGTAGGATAATCTCGTCGGAGATACCCAGCCGTCCGGCCTCCAGGTCCACGTCGGCTACCCGCGCGGTATAGTGCAGGCCACCCCACCCGTGCATGGTCATCACAGCCATGGAGTCAAGGAATAGGCGCTCGAACTCGTGTGAATAGGCCCCACGCACATGGCGGGGCCTCAGGAAGCCGGCCCTAGCCTCCGGAAACTCGAAGTGCCTGCCCGGTGGCTGCCAGCGCTCTTGATGACCGGCCAGGCAGAGGAGACGTCGATTGGGCTGCGCAGCGAACCGCTCCAACGCGGCCCGAACCATCTGCCCCTGCGCTTCGGGCATGTACCAGTCGGCTTGGTATAGGTCGAAGCTGCGCACCAGGCCAATGGCCGGGCCCACTGCGCGGGTTTGAACGGGCGGGCCAAAGTAGTACTCGTGGCCCTCCTGCGTGATAGCCGCATCGTGGTTGCCAAAGGCCAGGAACACAGGCACCTGGGAGTAGTGGCGCAACATGTGCCAGAACATGGCCACGTGATCGTCGCCCTCAAAGCCGATGTCGTCGCCTAGACTAACCCACAGGGCGTCGAGAAGCGAAGCCGCACGGAAGTAGTCGGCCTGGCGCTCGCCGTCGACGCCGGGAAGACCCACGTAGAAATCGAAATGCCAGTCGGCATGCAGAAGAAGGCGAAAGCGATTGGGATAAGCCGCCAGTACACGCACGGCCACGGGCTGTTCGCAGATATGCCTGGCTCCCGAAGCATCAGTGCAGAACAGCCGAAGGTGATAGGTCCCCGGCGGCGTGTCCTCCGGAACTCGTAGCGAGAGCCTCCAGCCTGGGCGCGTATCGTTCCACACGGCCTGCTCGCCGAAGGTTACCTCATCCATCTCCAGGGGAAGCGTCTGGTAGTCAGTGAATAGCCAGGCGGCCCACTGGCGGGCATCGCGGGTGGCTGCGGCCTCGACGGGCACCGTTTCGCCGGGCAGGCAAAACTCAGCCATGCCCGCGCGGGGCGTGACGATGAGGCGAAAGTCCGGATCGGGCGCAAGCTCAGCATCGCAGCGCACCTCGCCAGTGGCCGGAACCGCCACTGGGCGCCTCTGGGGCAAGAAGGCAGGACGGATCAGCTCGACCTCGTAGTCGCCAGCGGGCAGTTCGAGGGCGAAGGCGCCGCTCAGATCCGTGCGGCCGATCTGGAGCAGTTTGCCGTCCTGCCAGACTCGCACGCTTACCCAGCCGAGAGTGGTCTTGCCCTTGCGCCAGGACAAAGGATCGGCTTTGCCCGTCACCTTGCCGGTGAGAGTCCCAGCTTGTACAGTTACCGCGTAAGCGGCAAACAAAGCAAGCAGTAGCAAACACGACATTCTTATCACATATAGTTTCATATTAGACGCAATCCCATTGAACTTGCTCTAGAAGGTGGCGTGTATTGCCCTATTTGGACACGCCCCCTTGATATGCAAGATCGATATAGAAGGTCTGCTCCGGGGCCTGCCCCTCACTCCTGGTGCGCAGGGACATGAGTTGTGACGGGGGGAAGCGCAGGTCACGCAACTGGAACCCGTCATAGTCGAGCCACACGTGCGAGACGGTCAGCCTATCGTAACCTTGGTCGCGCGGAGCGGCCCGGAAGGTAACTGCGTTAAGGCACTGTAGGCGTTCCTGGGGCACGTCCACCGATAGTTCCTTACCCTGGACCGCGTCGGCGGGGATGATCATCAGCTCCTGTCCGTTGAGCAGCACCCTGTTCCCAGGGCCCGCGACGCCCGCGATCCGGAAACGGAGCCTGGCCGGTCCCTGGGCCTGGAAGGTCGCGGGCTTGCCATTGACTACGAGCATCGGGCGAACCTCCTGCCAGCTTCTATCGCCCGCGTGGGCTCTGTAGACTACCTCGTAAAAACCGTCCTCCAGGTCGGACAGGTCGATCTCGGCCTTGAAGGCCTGCGCCAGCGCCCCGCGGCGAGTGAGCGCTGCATGTGCCGCCTTGCCCGCAACCAAGACCTCGACCACCGTGATTTCGCCCTTGAGGTCGCTTACAACACCCTCAAAGACCTGCCGGCCGGACGTAACCGTTCCGTACCCGGGCTCCGCTACGTCGAAGGATCTCTCTTCCTGGTAGTCTAGGAAGACCCACTCCACGTCTTCGCCTGTTACGTGGTAAAGCACATATCCGAAGGGGTCCGGTGGGAAGGGTAGGAGGCCGTGCCAGGCGTAGGAGACAGCGCCGCCCATGATTTGTGGAACGCCGCTCCAAGGTCGGATGACGCGTCCGTGACCGTGACCACAGAGCGTGGCCAGTAGCTTCTTGTTCTCGAGAGCCTTCGCGAGCCGTTGCTCGGTCGGGCGATTCTCCAGGGGTTCATGCACCATGAGAACAATCGGCTCATCCACGCCCACGGTCGCCAGGTACGCCTCGGCCCAGCTCGCCGACTGTTCCGTCAACCCGTAGGTGGGCGACCGGCCTTTCAGTATGGTGCCGTCCAGTGCGATGAAGTGGCACGGCCCATAGCGGAAGACGTAGGTCATCGGACCGTACCGCTGCCGATACGCGCCCTTGCCGAAGCTCGGGTCGGTCTCTGCCACGGCGTCGTTGAACACTCCGACGTGCTCATGGTTGCCTGGCAAGTTGCGCAGGGGCGGCCTCAGCGCCGCGACGTGGCTGTCGTACAGGTCAAAGAGTACCTCGGCCCGGTCGACGTTCACGCGATTCGTGTCGATCACCAGGTCGCCTGTGTGCACGACGAAGGCCACGGGCACCTCGAGGGCATTGACGTGGTGCACATAGGCGTCGAACAGGTCTGTAGCGCCCTCGCGGAGGTGTATGTCGGTGCCCTGGACGAAGAAGAAGTCTGATGGCTGGTCTTCTCTACGCAGGGCGAAGTCAAGGGTGCCACCGGCTGCGCCATCCGGCAGATAGGCCCACCAGCTGCCCTCAGGCCAGGTGCCAGGCCGGTTCACGACGAAGACGACAGCTGGACCGGCAGGTGCCTCCAGCTTGTATCGGCCTTCGGCGTCGGTGCGCACCAGTATCTGCTCGTCGGCGACAAAGCAGTCTGCTACGCCAGTCTCGCCGACGTCATAGGCGCCGTTTCCATTCACGTCCAGGAATACCCTTCCCGTCACGGGAGCGGCCAGCGCGCCCCCGAGCAATGACAGACAGAGAATCAGGACAGCCACGGTCAGGACCCTGAGCCGGGCACTGTGTAGTTGGCCACGCCGCATGTCGAAGAGCTCAGAAGTCAGCACGTTGCCTCATCTCACTTTATGTCGGTAAGTGGCTGCCACGCCGGGGCCGGGCTGTGTCACAGTCTTTCCTACCTGTGGCAAGGGAGGAACATGAAGTGTCCTAAAGATTCTCCCAGCATCCGCTAGCTCAACGCTTTTAGGTAGTCGTCCATCATGGCCTGCAGACCGGTCTTGAGCGCAGCCACGTCGGAGCCACACAGGAGCAGGGTCACGCCCTTGTCGCGCCACAGAAGGTACTCTGAGGTCTTGCCCGGAACACCTGTCAGCTTGCCGTAGCGCGCCGCGACGGCGAGCGTCCGGTCGGTCATCTCCTCGACCTTGGGATGGGTCAGGTTGCCGGGCACACCCAGGGAGGACGAGAGGTCGCCGCGGCCGACGAAGAGGGCATCGAGGCCGGGGACCTGCGCGATGTCCTCGGCAGCTTCGACCGCTTCCAGCGTCTCGATCTGAGCCATCAGGCAGATCTCGTCGTTGACGCGCTCGTGCTCCGCCACCAAGCTGTCGAAGAGGGCGTAGCGAAACGCGCGGCTACTGCCGTAGTGGCCTCGCTCGCCCTGAGGCCCAAACCGCGCGTGCCTTACGAGCTCCCGGGCTGGCTCGGGCGAGTTGACCATCGGCACGTCGATTACATCGGGCCCGCACTCTGCTGCCCGCAGCACATTGTCCCGGCTGGCGTTGGGCACGCGAATCAGCACCAGCATCCCCATCGCCTGAGCCAAGGCGCACATATCTGTGGCCTCGGCGAAGGTGACCGTCACGTGTTCCATCTCGATCCACAGAACGTCATAGCCTATCCGAGCCACCATCTCGACGTACATCGGGTTGTGCCGCTGCACGGAGACTGTAAGCAAGGGGCCACCTTTGCGCCGGGCAGCTTGCTCCAAGCGGTTCACACCTATCAACTCCTCTTGCGGCCCGGCGCGGTACCCTTCCCCTACCACACCGGCTGGCAGAGCGATTCGCCGTCGCCAGTCGTGAGTCCTCCTCATGAACAACCAAGGGCCTTTGGACAGCCACAACGCTACGGTGTTGCTTGTTCGCAGGGCGCTGGTTAAGCTTGGGCCGATGAATGATTCCATCGCCGGTAAGGTGCAGGGGGCGGCTGGCCCGGGAAGGGCCAAGAGTACGTCAGCCGACGCGCCGCCCCAGGCAGAATCCACATCCCGTGTACCGCTGCTGGTCATCGGTGGGCCAACTGCGGTGGGTAAGACGCAACTGGCAATGCGGGTCGCAGAGGCAGTGCCTGCTGAGGTTGTGTCGGCCGACGCGATGGCTGTGTATCAGGGGATGGACGTGGGCACCGCCAAACCCACTGCCGAGGAGCGCCGTCGCGTCAGGTTCCATCTCATAGATCACGTCCCGCCGGAGGAGTCCTACAGCCTCTCGCGCTTCCTCAGGGAAGCAGAAGGGGCGATCGAGAGCATCCACGCAAGAGGCCGCCTCCCGATCCTGTGCGGAGGCACCGGACTATACGTGCGGGCGCTCTTGCACGGCTTCAATCTGCCGCCAGGCGGTGGGGGCAAGGGCGTTGAACTGCGCAGACGGCTGGAGGCGCGGCTGGCGGAGGCCGGGCTGGAGGCACTGGTGGCCGAGCTCACAGTCGCCGATCCCACGGCCACCGAGCAGGTGGACCTACGCAATCCGCGGCGCGTGATGCGTGCTCTGGAGATCGTGCTGCTCAGCGGCCTGCCGCTGGCAAGAGCCCGCGCCCGCGGCGCCGAACGAGCCAAGCGGTATATGTCCACGATCTACGGCATCCTGTGCCCAAGGCGGCTGCTATATCATCGTATCGACGAGCGCGTGGAGCGCATGATACAGGCGGGCTGGCTAGAGGAAACGCGTAGGCTGATGGTCAGGCTGCGACCTGAAAGCACCGCGCTGCAGGCGATAGGGTATCGTGAACTGGCGGCATACCTGCGCGGGGAGACGAACCTGGCCAAGGCCCTGGCGCGGATCAAGCACAACACAAGGCGCTACGCCAAGCGCCAGATAACCTGGTGGAAGCGAGAGGAGGGGCTGCGCTGGCTCGGTTGGGAGACACCGCAGGACTTCAGTATCGTGGAGGCCCTGTTGGTACGCGAGGCCCGGCACCTGTTCGTCGGGGAGGACTTGGCCTAGACCGCCGGTGAATCAGGCGAAGTAGGACGTCAGTCGGAACGCGGTCATAAGGAGCACGAAGGCCAGGAAGCAGGTGGTGAGGGTCAGGAGCATAGCCTTGCTGAGAGACGTGCGGTGCAACCGCTTGAGCACCAGCGAGAAGAAGGCGAAGGTAGCCACCCCTGTGCACAGTACTACCCACAGCCCCACCGGCCTGGTCGCCAACAGAAGCAAGAGCACCGCGGCGATCCAGATCGCCTCCACAACGGCAGTCAGCAGCGACCAGCGCAGGCCGCGGCGGGGCACCGGCACTATGGCCAGCGATGCCTCCGTCAGAGCCGTAAGGCAAACCACGACAACTGCAGCCAACAGCAGCCAGAGGGCGGCATAGAGTAAGACGCTTCCCACCGTGGCTCCTTGCCGCGACGAGGCGAAGTATACACACCCCCCCCACCGACTGGGGGCTGGTTGGGTAAGGAACCGATATCTATTTTTCTCTTCGCCTCAGGGCGCGGGCTTGAGAGGCAGGCTCACGACCTGTCCTTCGGCACTGGACCTGTATATTGCAAGGATCAACTCGACGGCGCGCCTGGCTTCCAGTCCATTGAGCAGGGGCTCACGTCCTTCCTCGATGGCCTCAATGAGGTCCTCAATCTGCTCCATGTGAGCCTGGACGGCTAGACCGATCATGCCGTGTCTTGGGTCCGAGGCCGCGCCCGAGCTGCCGGCCGTGGGGTTCCACTCTGTCTCGTCACCCTCGACTTCCCAGAGCTGGATCTGATCGCCGAGGACCACAGCATTACCAAGCTCACCGTGAACTTCCAGGCGCGCAGGCTTGCCCTGGTAAGTGCAGGTGGTGCCCTGAATGAGACCCTGGGCGCCGCTGCGGAACCTCAAGGTGGCCGAGGCGCAGTCTTCGACCTCGATGTCGTGCACCAGCGTGTCTGCGAAGCCGGCTACTTGCGCCACATCGCCAAACATCCAAAGCAACAGGTCGATGTAGTGAATGGACTGGTTCATCAGGGCACCGCCACCATCGAGTTCCCGGGTGCCGTGCCAGCTTCCAGCGTAGTACTCCGGCGCGCGGTACCAGGGCACAAAGGCGTTGGCATACAGTGGCCTGCCGAAGCGACCATCTTCCAAGGCGTTCTTAATGCGCTTGAACACGGGATAGGAGCGGAACTGATGCGTGGCGCCCAGCTTCACGCCGTTGCGACGGCAAGCGAGGATGAGGTCGTCTATGGCCTCGAGCGTGATATCGATGGGCTTGGTGCAGATGACGTGCTTGCCGGCTTCGGCAGCCTGGATACCGATCTTAGCATGAAGGCCGCTGGGCACGACCACGTTCACCACGTCGATGTCGTCGCGGGCCAGTAGTTCGGCCACGTCGGTGTGCCACTCGCAGCTCCACTGTTCGCCCTTTGATCGGGCTGCTTGCTCGTTCTTGTCAGCCACGGCTACCAGACGTGCCCTCGGCAGCCTGCTGATGGCGTCGCAGTGAGTGTCGGATATGACACCACAGCCAATGACGCCAAAGCCGTAAAGACGTGAAGCCATCAGACCATCCTCCTTCCAGCCCGTGGGAGTGTAAAAGCACAGCCCTTACCGGGTGAAGACGCCAGCAGTACTTGCCAGTTGAATCCTGCCGGGCCTACACTTTATAAGGAACTTGGAACTGTCCCACAAGGAGGCTGATACCGGTGTTGCGTCCTGTGGTCCTCGTCTGCCTCTCCACCTCTGTGATTATACCATCCGTCGGTCTGGGGGCAAGCCTTGTCGAGCGGCTTGGGTTTGCGCCGACGGACAAGGTCCTGATCATCAACTGCGACGACTTCGGCATGTGCCATGCTGAGAACGAAGGCACTATAGACGCCCTGCTCAATGGCGTGGCGACATCGGCCACAGTGATGGTTCCTTGTCCGTGGCTCCTGGAAGCGGTCCAATGGAAGAAAGCTCATCCAGAAGTGGACCTAGGAGTTCACCTAACCCTCACGGCTGAGTGGAACAAGTACCGGTGGGGCCCCATCTTGGGGCCGGTAGCTGTGCCCAGCCTGATTGACCCCGAGGGCTATATGTTCGACGACTGCGAACCGCTGTGGGCGCACGCGAAGGCCGAAGACGTCTACCGTGAGTGCCGGGCCCAAGTGGAGCGGGCCGTCGCCATGGGCCTCGACCCGACC
>JAKORR010000154.1 GCA_029777735.1 Armatimonadota bacterium
CCGCTGTCGGCGTGTCCCCGTGTATCCAGTTGTCCTTCGGCATATAGGTGCGCGTCACGCCCCCCAGGTCGGCCAGCACCATGTTACCGACCGTGACCACGGCCCCCTCGTAGGCGACCAGTTCCAGCCCATAGCGCTGGCCCACCGACAAGCCTCGCAGCCTGAGGTCGTCGTTGCCCGCGTAGACGCCGTCGGTCATCGCATCTACTAACGTCGCGATACGCGAATCCCCGGCTCCCTGGTCGTAGGTGGCCGGCTCCAGGTACAGCCGCACGTGCCCTCCGCCTGAGAGCCCTGACACGTTGAGGTAGTAGTACAGTCGCTGAGTGCAGCCGTAGCGGAATGTCCACCGGTACACGGTCTCCTCGCTGCCCGTCTGCCGGTGGGTCACCGTGCCTACGAGGGCCGGCACCCGCGGCTGCCGGGCGCAGTCCAGTAGATGCTCCTGCATTTGCCGGAGCCTGTTGACGGCGGCGGCGTTAGTGGGCAGGCCATTGGTGAAGGTAGGCAGGGAGCTGGGCCAGGCGGTGAACCCGGTGGTGCCGCCTAGGTAGGCGTAGTAGACGTGCGCCCAGCCCCCGGCCTCGGTGAGCTGCAGTCGGAACGTCCACACGCCGTCCGCGGGCGTGAGGCCGGACAGGCTAACCGAGAATGAGGCTGACCCGCCAAAGAAGCGCAACGGCGTGGTGTTCGTGTCCGTCGCAATGTCCGTCCAGCCGCTCGAAGCGGAGTAGTACTGCAGCCGCGCGACTCCTCCGGCGTTCAGGCTGATGCGGGCGCAGAAGTAGAGCCTGGTGTGTTCCGGCCGCTGGGTCGTCTCTCCCTCCCAGATGGGCGCGGCGATGCCGCTCCCCCAGCGCTGGGCAAAGGGATAGTTGAGCCCGTGCGCCTGTCCGTACAGCCAGTGAGAGCGCGCCACCAGGGGATTCCAGTATGTGTCCGCGCCGGGGTACTCACCGTCCACGAGCTCGCGCAGTGGCTCGAAGGCGTGGATCATAGCCAGATCTTCCCCGAGTTGAGGTTGGTGGTGCCTAGTTTCCAGTAATTGGAGTACGCGTAGAAGCCGCTGAAGTCCACTATCTCCAAGTCCATGCGATAGGAGCGCGCAAACCGCCACTGGATTCCGGTGATAATGCCGGTAGTGCTCACCCCCGTTC
>JAKORR010000015.1 GCA_029777735.1 Armatimonadota bacterium
CCGAGGACAGGGTGAAGCTGGAGGCGCGTTTGGAGAAACCAACCGAATGGACGGCAGAACGCGGATTAGCTGTTGTATGCCACCCCCACCCCCTTTACGGCGGCAACATGCACAACGCCGTGAGCCAGAGCGCTCGGCGAGCACTGAACGAGGCGGGAATAGCCACAATTCGCCTCAACTTCCGCGGCACGGGACGTTCAGGCGGCGAGCACTCTGCCGGCGTCAAGGAACCGCTCGACGTACTCGCGGCCGTGGCCTATGCAAGGGATGAGCTGAAGGTCGAGTCGCGTCGGCTGGCTCTGGTAGGCTACAGTTTTGGCGCGGCCGTGACGGCCTCGGCGTTGGCACGCCTACCCGCCGAGGTGGCCTACGCCGGGATTGCTCTTCCCTTGCACCTCAAGCCCGATGGAGACGGCTGGGACGGGTTGATGCAGCCTGAGCGCCGCGTGCTCCTCGTCGCAGGAGGTGCGGACGAGATTGCGCCGCTGGCGCGGATTGCGGAGCTTGCCGCTGAGAGGCTCGGCACGACACGGGTTGAGGTCATCGGCAGAGCGTCGCACTTCTTTGACGCAGGGGACCAGCTCAGCGCGGTGGGAACGGCAGTCGCCGAGTTCCTGATGCAACTGTAGCCCGGGGAGGCGCAGTGAACCGCACCCCCAAGGCCAACGTCTAAGGACACGGCAAATGGAACGACAAGGAGGGTACAGTGCAATGGCTCGCAGGAGACGCGTTTTTGGATTAACGCTATCCGTATTGGTGGGTGTGGCTCTCGTTGTCACGCTGGTTGCTGTGTCCTACGCCCAGGGAGGGCCCGGGGGACAGGAGGGCGGGCGTGAGCGCGGAGCCAGGGTGGCACAGCAGATGTGGAGACCCGCCATGGCTACTCCAGCAATAGCCGTAGCTGGAGACAAGGTGTTTGTGGCTGCCGGCGGCAAGCTCTATCGCTTCGACGCCAATACGCTGGAGCTTGAGGCCGAAGCGACCTATGCTCAACTGCCTCCCATGCCCAGGGGCGGCCCTGGCGAGGTTCCACCTGCTCCTGCCCAGTAGCGGCTTCGTTTCTGACAGCGATTTCGGCAACGGCCCGTGCGCATGGGAACTATGCCCGGCGGACGGGCGGCTTTTTCCTACCTTTTCAGACACCTGACAGGGGCATGCAGGCGCTCCCAAAGGGCCTGTGCTGGCGGCGTCGTGGTGTCGTTGGACAGATCTAGGTATCCATGCGGCACTAGGAATATGCGCGACTTACCCTGGCGGAGGGGTGTTTGTTTGCCTCCCCAGACCTGTGCTACCTCGATCCAGTCGGCGGCATCGTAATAGCGTGTTACGTCGTAGCCAGCAGTGGAAGCCCTCGTCTCCCATTGCTCTGCGACCACCACACCGAGCCCAGCAGGAGTCGCTGCTGTCCATGAGAAGTCGAACCACCCGCCACGCTTTGCCGCCTCCGGGCCGAGGCCCGGGCTGCCGAAGTACAGATCGCGATACTCGGTCGTCACCTGTAGCCTGCCCCGCGAGGGCCGGGCACCAACGCCATGCTGGGCCGCGTAGGTACCTTCGCGCTGCTCGACGCGCGCGTGCTCGCCCGCTGCCGTCACAAGGACCTCTTCGCCCTTGGACTTGAAGCTGCGCCGGATCTCAAGCGCGTCGGGATAGAAGAGATAGCAAGTCCAACCAGTGATCTGATCGTTGTCCACTGGGACTGTGACACACGCAGCGGAGGCACCCCGCTGAACTGCGGGGTCGCCAAAGCCGCGCCAAGCGTCCCAAACCATGCGCCACGGCGAGGCCAGGATCTCCACAGGTGCACCCGCCGGTTGCAGGGCCGCGATGGCATCTTCGGCGGGCCGCAATTCGCACTGGTAGCCAGTCGCCATAACCCGCAAACAACCACCATTGGCATGCTCGATCACCACGGCACGCTCGGGCGCGGCTGGGATCGGTACATCCAACAGCCGCCACAAGCGCGTCTCGCCGGGACCCGTCGCGGGCGATCGCCAACAGGTGAGGCGGGATCCGTCTGGGAGGGCGAAGGTATCAGTGGGCTCGGGCTGAACCCGTAGGCCTGAGGAGTCTAGTGGACAAATGGCCGCGGGATGCCGGTCGGTAAGCCACAGTGGACCGGGCGGCGCACCGACGGGCAGCGCGGGCGCGCAGAGAACGTCTTCGCGACCCTCGACGCGGGCGACCGGTAGGCTGCGTCGCGCGCGGAGCACGGGCGCGCCCGCTGGCGCAGTCAGACCGACACTAATCTCGCCCGGACCGGACATGGGCCGGAGCGTTAGGCGCAAGCGCTTGGCCTCGCCAGCCTGCAGGTCACAGGTCGCGTCTACGGCTTGGTCGCCCTGGCGGCAGTGTACGGTAAAGCCTCGACCTGGCATCGCGCCGGCGTTGCGCACCGTAGCCGTGACTATCGCCTCCTGTCCAAGGCGGGCGAGCTCAGGTCTCACGGTAGCCTCAACCAGATCCGCCACGGGGCCCAGGAAGTAATCCCTGCAAGCCTGGTCCACGGCCGCCCGCACGGCAGGCTCCGCGCTGCCGTAGGTGAAGAAGGCCAGACCACGCAGGTCCGGCGCGATCTGCTTGAGGTATCGCACCTGCTCGACAATCTCCTCGGGCGTCGGGCGGTAGCGTACGGTACCGTCGTCGTGCTTGACCACGTTAATACCCAGGCCCACCAGAGTCTTGTAGAATGTGCCACATTTACGCGCGTGTTCTACGATCCAGTCAAAGCGCGTCAAGTTGTAGCCCGAGTAATTAAGATAGATTTCTGGGAGGAAGAAGTCCAAGAGGCCCTTCAGTTCTGGCCAGAAGTCGTACCAGCCGCAGAACCACGCGGCGATGAACTCGTCCGGGCGAAGCTTGCGAGCCTCAATAAGCGCTTGACGGAACTTAGGGAAGTCCTCGGCCGGGCCGCCGAACTCATCGATGGCGATAGCAGGCTTAGAAGTCCAGCCGCGCACAAAGTGCTCCATAGGTTTGTCCCTGCCGCACATCGCGCCGCACCAGTGTGCCGTGAAGACACCGCGTTGCTTCCAGTACTGCTCGTCCTGCTCGCGACAAGTAAGCTGGATCGTGGGCCAGCGTAGCTCATAGCCTTCCTGGGCCTGGTACCAGGCGAAATCAACGCGATACTGCGTGACGGGCGTCTGAACGGAAGCCCGGAGATTCTTGTCGCGACTGGCTGCGTGGGCCTGGACCTGATACCAGCCCGCACGGCGGAACACGTGACGGGCCGTAGCGGTCGCCTGGCCTTGGTCATCGGCAGTGACCTCGGCGTCCACAAGCACCAAGATTCCGTCGGAACCGCGCACGTCGAGCGTCAGCTTCCAACCACTACCCGGCTGTGCGCCCTGCAACGCGAGGGTGTAGGAACATACTTCGCCGACCCAGGGAATCGACCGGGAGCGGTAGATGTCGAGATGCGGCGCCGAGAGAGATGCGAGAAGCACGAGCGACCAAAGATAGGTAGTCATGTCTGTTTCGCCTCACTTGCCTTTTTGCCTTCGCGGCTTTTGGAGGCTTCCTGCGCCGCCAGGGCACGTTGGACGCGCAGCAGCGCCGAAGCCACTGCCTCACGCTCGCGAGCGATCACGATGGGGTCCAAGGTGTAGTGGGTTAGGTCGCGTACAACGGTCGGTCTGACAGAAAGAAGCTGCCCCGCCAGCGAGATAAGCGCCCGATTCTTTGCGGCGGCGGGCGATTCCATAAGCGCCGCCCGTGCGTCACGCAGAGAACAAAGCAGGTCATAGTCCTCAATCCCATCTCTGATGACCTCGAGACGCAGTGACGGCAGCGGCGTCTCATTCTTGCCAGGGTAAACGAGCAGACCGTCGCCATTGTAGCGGCTGAAGGTGAAAGTGTTCCACGGCACGTCGGGCCAACGCTTACCGGCAGCGATGGCGCGCCGCACCTCCTCGTCCTCTGGCGGTATCTGGGTGCCGTCCGCCGAAGGCTTCGTTATAAGGTTCGTGCGCCACATCGCCACCTCATAGTACAGAAAGCCAGTGACGTTGTACTTGAAGGTCTGCCAGAACAAGACGCGAGCATCCGTGGCGGGGTAATCGATAAACCAGTTGCAGTAAGGGTGCCACGGACCACAGCAGATGTACCACCAGACCTCATCGCCGGCGGCGCGGCGAGCTTCGGCAGCCCTGTGGTCATAGGCGGCCGTCAGAGGCACCCAAATGTCTACGCTGCCCTCAAGCTGTGGGTTGGGCGTCACGGTGCAGACACGCCGCAGGCCCGGCACGGCCGTCTTGACCGCCGCGAAGGCCCTCTTGAGATCCTCGTAGGCCTGGGGCTGTACCTCGTCAAAACCGTAGACGAAGGCCAGCGGTAGCCACCCGCGTTCGCCGAGCCACGCCGCTTGCTCGCGCACGTAGTCGAGAACCTCGGGTTC
>JAKORR010000155.1 GCA_029777735.1 Armatimonadota bacterium
CACTGCCACAGATCGTCGGTCTTGCCGAGCCACAGGTTGGCCTGCGGCTGGCCCACGTAGGCGTTGCTATCGCCGATAGGCGTGGTCTGGTCGCCGGCGAGAACGAGCAGGCCATTCCAAGAGCAGAAGTCGCCAATGATACGCAGATGGGTGCAGACGGGTCGCACACCCCAGACGCGGCCGCCGTACTGCATGGCAGGCAACTCGTAAAACATGCCACAGGTATTCATCAGCCACCGCTCGGACTCGACCTCCCGAATGCGCGGCCACTCGGTGGTGACGGTGTGATCCTGGGTGTGGGTAGCTTTGGGCAGGCGGTAGGTATCCCAGCGACCATCTACGAAGACCTTGAGGATAGCAGACGCGCGGTCCTGGCCTGTAGCGAAGATAGCGGAGCCTATGGTGGTGCGTCCCGTGACCTCGTTGTACTGGGCCCTGTCAATGATACGCCAGGTCTGGCCATCCCCTTCGGCGAGACGGCCCCGGGCGACTAACCCCAAGTGGTCGGCATCCTCGTAGGTGTTGTTGGCGACGACGAGGCGGCCATGGGCCGAGTAGGCGCCCTTGAAGTGGGGTTGGGCGTAGTGGGGATCGCCAGGCTTAGGCAAGCCCAGCTCCACCGTAAGATCGGCGATCTGTCGGGTTTCGAGAGTAGTGACGTCGGCCTCAAACAGTTCGCCCTCCATGCCAAGCATGTAGACGAAGTTGGCGGGATCAGTGAGATGGCAAGCCGTGGCTGTGATCCTAATGTCCACCAGGTCGGTGAAGGTACGGACGTTACCCTGGGTGTCGATGATGTGGGGGCCGATAAGAAGCTGGCTGGAGGGCGCGTGGATCATGCGGTTGGCGTAGGTACCGACGACGCTCTCGGGATGCTTGGTGAGAGTCAGGTCGTCATCGATCGAGAACAAGCCAGTGTCACTGCCTGAGCCCGCTTTGCTGGAGACGTAGGTAACGAACCAGAGCCGGTCGGCCCAGGGCATGAGAGCGCCGATGCCGGTCTCGGTGCGGGCAGGGAAGTGGCCCGCCTTGACCGCCAGACTGGGCAGAACGCCGCTGAGGTTCAGATGACGTGCCATATGTTTGCGTGACCTCCTAGAGTGACTGGTGGAAGTTATTCGTCGCCAGGAGGCTCACTCCTCATAGGAGGGCAGGGCACAGATGCACACGCTTCAGGTGGCTGCGCTGGTACAGTTGTACTTAATGTTGTACTGTGCCGGAAGGTATCCGAGGATACCTCTGAGGAACACACAGGCCACAGCAGACAGGATGGCGGCTCTAGATGTGGACATGGTGTATCACCCCGACCAGCGCCATGGGCCGCATGGGAGGCTACATGCAGACGCACCTGGCAAGCTTGCGCTTGGCCAAGCTTTCAGTTGCGCCTATCCTAAGACGCTCTTGTCCGAAGACCCTAGGCACAAATAAACCGCACTGCAGCTCCCGCTGCCGGGGCGCTCGTGACTGCGACACTGGAAGGGAGGCATTGTGACCAGGGTATGCGGCGTTATGTAGCCGCAGGTCGTGCATGGACTGCGAAGCAACCTTGGCTCCGTGCCTACGGCGGCAGCGTTGTGGCAGTCCTCCCCCTTCAACATAACTGGGACAGAGTCAGAGAATTGCGGGTTTGACCCGTCGTCGGGCTCCGTCATGTTTTCCCCGACACACGGCGGTATAACTCGGTGTAGGTGACAACCTCGACGCCGCGCGTGTGCAGGTAGCCGAGCAGCAAGTCCATCGTGCCGCAGTTGGGATCGAGACGGTAAAGGGACCACGGATGATAGCACAGGCCGACAAAGGTTAAGCCCTCGGCGACCGCGTGGTCGACCCAGGGCTGCGCGGCCTCGAAGTCCTCCTGGGCGTTGCGGACGGGCTCTGTCCGTCCCGCGAAGGGATAGATTGGCGGGAACCAGGTTGGGTGGCCCGTGAAGCCCTTCAGGACGTTGTCGTGCCAACCGTGGGCCGGCAGCTCCCACAAGTCTGGAAAGCCGTCATCGGCGTAAGTGAAGGGCTGGGTCAAGGGAGCGGGTATGGTCTCTTTGGGGCCTCGCAACTGCGTGCTGATGTACTCCATGCCGCAGTCGGCGATGATCCGCAGCCGCTCTCTCTCCCCCTTCATGCCGAACTCGAACCCACAGCCTGAGCGTGTGCCGATGGGCCGGACGCCGAACTGCTCGGCGAGGACATCGGCCGCCTTGCCTATCTCGACCCACATCTCCTCGATGGGTATCGCCGGGCCATGGACACTGTGGTCGCGCAGCATGCGATGGGCGTAGGTGTGCGATTGGATATCGAAGAGAGGATCGGCGGCGAAGATACGGCGCAGCTCGGCGCCACGCTTCTCGACCACGCGCCCTACGCAGAAGAAGGTGGCGGGCGCTTGGTACTTGCGGTGAATCGCCGCCAGCTTCTCGGCGGCGGGAACGCACAGATCCTCGTTTTCCAGATCGTAAGCGCAGGCATAAACGGTCATGGGTGCCATCTCCTCGGGGCAGGCTTTTCGATGCTTCGGTGCATATTCCTCTGGCGAGGGACGCTCCTCCGCACAATTCTGCAGTCACAGAGATACAAGGCCATAGGCCAAGAGGGCGAGGGACGTGGCAGATGCCCCTCGAGAAGTCGTGCTGGAAGGGCCGCCTCAGAAGCTCACGTGTAGGCTCGCGTAGGTATCGCAGCGGAAGGGCCTTGTTCCCACGGGCACACCCAGGCCCACCGACAGGTTCGGAGACAGCCGCGTGCTCACGCCCACCATGACGTCATTGGGCGTCAGGACGCCCAGTTCCACGGCGGTGCGCCCGCGCCGGTCCAGCGGCGCCAACTCGAGAAAGACACCAGCTTGCGTGCCGCGCCTATGAGAATGAACCACAGCGACCTTGAGGCACTGCCCCTCTATGTCGGCAGGCTTATAGCGCTCGCCTGTACCGAGGCGAGAGGCGAGCCACGACGCCATCTCGGCGTTGATCTTGTTCGCGTGGGCAAAGAGAGTGAAGTGACCGCAGTTGAGCCACCTGATCGACGGCTGTCCATAGGCCTCCCACATCGCCCGGGTGCACTGGCCCGGCACCACGCAGTCATGCAGCGCGTTAATCATCAGCACTGACTTGCCGCGCTCGGGTGTCGCGTAGTTGCAGGCATCCACTGGTGCTAGGATAGTCGCAAGCGCCTCCTTCGTGACGCCCTGTTGGACCAGCGAGTTGCGCCCCTCAACAAGGATCAACGACCGCCATACGAGTTCGTGGAGCAGTGCACCGCCACCAGCCAGAGCAGCAGCCTTGAGGCGCGGCTCAACCGCGTAGGCAAGACCACCAACAATGGCTCCGAGGCTGTGGCCCGCAAGGCCTAGCTTGCTCTCATCCACCTCTGGACGCCGTGACAACCAGTCCACGACGCAGCGAAGCTCAATCACCGCCTGACGTAGGACCTCGATCAAGTGGCTGGTGTCAGGACGTACAAACTCGCGCCCGGCGCTCGAGCCCGGTGGCCGCCGGTGCATGTGATAGGGCAGCTCAAGTAGCACACCACCTGTGCCGCGGTTGACCAGTGTGTTGATGAGGTCGCGTGAGAGGGTGCCATGCCCACTGCCAAG
>JAKORR010000156.1 GCA_029777735.1 Armatimonadota bacterium
CCCGAAGACCACGACGTCGCTGAAGGTCAAGAGCAAGGCGACAGGTAAGCGCCAGGCGCGGGTCGTCGTGACCGCCTCCCCGGCGCAGCGCCGGGTTGCGCAGATCTTCGGCAAGGTGGGCAAGCGCTGGGCCCTGCTGCGCAGGACGCCGGCCTTCCCCGACCAGACCTCAGCCACGCTGAGCGTCCTGGTCAAGGACGTGAAGGCCGGGCAGAAGGTGCGGGTGGTGCTGCCTGCAACGGCTACTGCAACGAGTGCCGCCGTGGTGGTGAAAGTGAAGAAGCGCTGAGCCGCCCCTGCCTGAGCAATTGGGCACAAGGTGCGATTCCCTACGGCGTGTCGCAGCAACGTCTGCCCATTTGCTCCGTCTGCAGGCCCACCAGCAACCACCTACCGTCAAGAACGGTTCACGCCAAGCTCAGCGCCGACCCCTGCTGCGTCAGTGCGGCCATGACGTCGAAGGACGCACTGACGGTCGCTTCCAAGTGGACCAGTAGCCGCATCTGGTTTGAGGCAAGCTGACCTCCGGGCACGTTCACGTTCTCAGCGGTCACCGTGATGTCGACCCTCTCCTCCCAGAGAACCTGGATCAACGGGGCCAGGGGTCTTGGGACATAGCCCAACTTCCCCCTGGCGTCGCGCCGGCACACGAGAACCGCTCGTGGATCCTTCGGATTGCCAGGTTCTGCCACGAGGGTCAACGTGTCGCCGGGTTGCACCAGGCGCAACTGACTCGCCTGTGGGTCCACGTGCCCGCCGCCGTGCACCAGGAATCGAGTGCGGAGGAGCCCGTGCTCGTCGACCCTCGGGACGGGCAGGACCTGAATCCGGTCTGTTGTTCTCGTGCCCCAGGTTCGGGCGAGGACCTCGAAAGGATCCGCAACCCCGCCAGACAAGCCGATCATCTCCAAGAAGACCTGATAACTCTCCCTTCGAGGAGTCATCACACGATTGGTGAAGGTGGCGAAGAGGTCTGTGGAGCGGTAATGGCGCAAGCGGTCTGGAAAGCCCGGAAGGGGGCGCAGGACGGGGTTCGTTGCCGCCTCCTGGGTGTAGTGAAAGAGGTACTCGCCGTCTCGGCGGCTGAGCAGTCCCAGCCAGTGGTACTGACGCGTGGCGTCATTCTGCCTGAGCACTAGGAATTCGTACGGGGAGTCCTTGCTGTCAGAGGTCGTGTCAGCAGAACGCATGATCTCGCTCACCGCAGCAGCCTCCTTCTGTTCTCTATCAACAACTCCACCACGAATGTACGCCGGACCTCTGACATCCACCCAGCAGGAACGGCCGAGACGATGCTGGTGACCGCTGCGGGGTCCAGCAGGCGGACCCTGCCCAGCCAAAGGTCCCTGACGGAAGCAGAGACCGTGTCCAACCCCACCCAAGCCAACTCGGACAGAGAGTCGACCCCTCCGAAGTGCCGGGCCATGGCCTTCTTTGAGTACCGTTCCACCGATGCCATCTGCCGTGGTGAGGCGTTGAAGCCCAGTGATGCTCCGTGGTCGAAACTGGGCGTCAATCGCCGAGTCTCCTCGACCACCGCCCAATTCTCATGATGCCTATCTGTGTTGCCGATAGCGGCATCAAATACGAGTAGGCCAACAAAGCAGTCGAATGCGCTCAATCCAGAGCGCCAGCCCTTGTACTCGCTGAGTACCTCTTGGATGCATGCGACGTTGTATCCAGCAACGGCGCCCTTGCTGCCGGCTTGATAACTCGGATTCAGGTCGCTGAGCAGCTCATTACCGTGGCGCAGTGTCCCGGGAATGCGCGAAGTGACTACGCCCCGGACATCGAGGCGGACTGCAAGATCCACA
>JAKORR010000157.1 GCA_029777735.1 Armatimonadota bacterium
CTCAATGCCGAAGTCGCGAATGGTGAACAGCGCCCGTAGCTCGCAGCCAGTTGCGCCGAGATTTTCCCTGCCACCTTGGAGGCGGTCTACCATGGCAACCACGCCGAGGACCTGGGCCGACGCCTCGCGCCTGAGGGCTTCTATGGCGGCCAGCGACGACCCACCTGTGGTGACGACATCCTCCAGGACGGCCACCCGGGTGCCCTCGGCCAGTGGCCCCTCGACCTGCTGGCGAGTGCCGCGTTGCTTCGGCTCCTTGCGCACAATGAAGGCATCCAGCTCGCGGCCCTGCTCGCCTGCTATGGCCGCGAGGGCGCCGGCGATGGGATCGGCGCCGATGCTCATCCCGCCCACCGCGTCCACAGGCCAGTCCGCTATCTCCGCGAGCATGAGATTCGCCAGCAGGTACAGACCGCGCCCGTGCAGACTCACCTGCTTGCCATCGATGTAGTACGTGCTCCGCTGCCCCGAAGCCAAGAGAAAGTCTCCAAACTTCAACGCCCGGGTCCTGATAAGCTCATGCAGCTCTTCCCGCGCTGCCGACAGGTCCAGCGCGCTCAACTATTGGTTCCCTCCTGCGGCCCTCAGCCTGGCCTCTGCCGCTCCGGTTAGTAGCTCGTAGAGGTCCTGCCAGTTATACAACTCCTGGCCCGTAGGCTCGGGAACGCCCGGGGTCTCCAGGAGGCCCAGCCCCCGGAGCAGGTTTGTCGCATACTCAAGATCTGCACCGTTCTCCCAATCCTCGCGCGACACGAAGCGAGCGTCGGTGACGACCTGGAGCGTGAAGTCGAGCGCCCGATCAAAGGCGGGAGTGTTCTCGCGGAAGTACTGCCTCACAAAGTTCTGGGATAACTGCACCTTCCGAGCCTTGTAGTCGGTAGCGGTACTGAACTTGATTCTGTTCATAAAGGCCAAAGCCCCGTCGATCATGGCGGCCTGCTCCCGGAGTTCCTCTGCCCGGCGCTCTGGTGGCATAAGGCGCATTACTTCACCCGGGGGAACCCAGTCCACCAGTTGCCGCTGACCCGGATCTAATATCCGCCGCACTTGCGATATCTGCAGGGTCAGGGTCACCTTCAGCTTGCCGTCGGCTTCTTGGATGGTATCCAGCAGCGCCTGGATAGCGTCCGCGCTGGCCGCATCCAGGGGCTGACCTGATCTGACGGCCTCGCGAACCTTGGCCACCAGCGTCGTCGCCGCTGCGCTATGCTGCAGAAGCAGGCGGTCGCGAGCGTCCACGGCGCGCTGCGTCTGCCCCACGATCTCCCACACCGCGTCGGCTTGCTGAGGGCCGAGCTGCAGGTCGTGGAAAAAGACAACCAGCGCTACCTGATTCATGGCCGCCTCAAACTCTCTGGGCGCAAGGGTAACGGCTGAGACCTCCGTACCGGCCAGGGCCTGCAGGGCTGCCAGAAAGTAGGAACTCTCCACGCAGCTTACAAGCTCATCCCAGGTCACGGCTGGGACGATTACCGCGCTGAGGTCGATCTGAAGGCGCCTGGCGATATCGGCTAGGATTTGCTGGCGGCCATTCACCAAGATCGCCGGGGCAACCTGCACCAGGTCGTCAAAGGTGCGGAGGATCACGTCAATGAGCTGAG
>JAKORR010000016.1 GCA_029777735.1 Armatimonadota bacterium
GACGATATGTGGGATATATATAGAAGAGGCCCCTGCAGAGTCTCCTAGCGCCGGTTCGTGGGCCCGGCCAGGTTAGAAGACGTATACTGGGGTGCCTATCTGAACGAGCTTGTACAGCTCCCGCGCGTCTTCACCGTGCTGACGTATACACCCGTGCGACGCAACGCTCCCCAGGTGCCGGTAGGCCGACGGTGTCGTAGCATGCAGACCGATCATGCCACTGCTGGTGACGGCCATCCACCAAGGCATTGGACAGTTGTAGGCGCGGCTCCAGGCACAGGTCATCTTGTTGAAAACTTTGCCCATAGTGATACCCCAGCCAGGCAGCTCGGGAAGCATCTGCGGCGTGCTGAAGCCGCGCCGTCCAGTGGAAACCAAATGCATCCGCACTACCTGATCGTCACGGAAGAAGAACAGGCGCTGGCGCTCTCGTAGCACTACTATAAAGGTGCCCTTCAGTTTGCTCGCTTCCTTAGGCCGGAACTCAACGACCCGCTCACAGGTGGCCACGCGATTGCCTGCCCCGTCGTAACCCGCAAGCCGCACTACGAAGCGCGGGGCATCCAGCCACGGCACCGTCCACGTGGTATAGCCTCTGTTGGCGATGCCGTCAGCAATCATGCCACTTTTGTGCCCGCGGCTGTGGCTTCCCAACTTGCACAGGTCGTACTCATAGCTGATGCGTACCTTGCGGATAGCCCCACTCCAGTGCCAGACGAGGGTCTGCTGGGCACCTTCAGTCCACTGGGCCCCCGGGCCGGGCAGGATGAACTCGACCGACGGGCTGCCTTCGCTCTTCAGGGGCGGCAGAGCCTTCGTGGTGATCCAGTCCCCGGTGGGCGCGCAGCGAGGAAGGGGCGCCAGAACTGCCACAATCTCCTGCACTTCCTGGATGACAGGCCGCTGCTTGCCGCTGTCCCCCGGCCCGCAGACTACCACGGCTGCGATCATTACGGCGATCCAGCGATCGAGCATAGCTGTCACACACGTCCTGAGTCAGAAGCGTCAGGAATGCAATGTATCGAGTCAAGGATTCCTCTATTTAGCCAACCTTTATGCCCAAAGAAAATTAGTATACCACACGAATCGCAGTCTGTCGAGCGATTTTTCTGTGTCAACTATCTTCAAGCTGTACGATGATATGGCAAGCAGCGTCCTGAAGGTAGCGCGCCGACTCGCGTGGGCAGGTCAGATTGTTCATCATCAGGGAGAAGGCCAGCAGACGTCCCTCAAGCGTCTCAGCGTAACCCGAGAGTGTGGCTATGTCGTGCATGGTACCGGTCTTTGCCCAGACGCGCCCACGGGCGGGGCCCTTCGTCATCCTATTGGCCAGCGTGCCGTCACGGCCGGCTATTGGCAGTGAGCCGACGAAGGCCGGCCACTCAATCGTGCATTGGTTCATATGGCGCAGCAACCCCACATAGAAGGCCGGCGTTGCCCGGTTGCGCCGCGATAGCCCCGATCCGTCGGCGAACTGCACGCCCTTCATGTTCAATGCCCGGTCGCGCCAGAAGCGCTGCAGGAAGCTGGGCATCTGGGCCGTATCTCCCACCGTCATCCACGCCAGACTCCTCCATAGGTTGTCACACCAGGAGTTGCGACTCTGTTTGTTGATGGCAAGAATAATGTGGCCCAACGGATCGGACAGATGCTCTACCAGCAGATGGGTGTTAGCCGAGGCGGGGACCACGCCGATAGCCTGGTTCACAGAGAATTTGGCCTTTCCAAGGGCCTGTGCCAGGAGACCGCGCGAGATCTCCGGCCCGTCCTTCGCACAGCCCGTCAGCGCACCTGACACCCACAGACCGCAGCAGCCCGACAGCCCGCGCTTACGCAACTCGCTCACCAGCGAGCCGAACAAATCCATCTCCGCTGTGGGATCTCCTGAGCCGTGGATCAGCAGTGGCCCTTCCACGATACCGCCGCTGTTGATGGGACCGCCGGCGAAGGCAGCCGTCCGGAACCGGAACTCAGGCCCGAGCAGAAGCAGTGCGGCGGCCGTGACAGGAAGCTTCTCGTTGCTTGCCGGCACTAGGCTCTCCATGGCGCCTCGCTGGTAGAGAGTCTCCCCGGTCGCACAGTCCACAACCAGGGCGGCTACACGCGCGCCAGAGAGCTTGGGGTGAGCCCACAGTGAGGTAAGCCGAGAGGTTGCTTCCTTGGGCGTGAGGGCCAACCCTGCACCGGCACAGAAGGCCAGCAGCACAAGACCGACCACTACCGACTGGCCCAGGCATCGACGTAAGTGGCAGCTAGAGGCCATAAGTCTACTTCCTCCGTGACGTTGCATTATAGCATGACCGCCCTCGTGCAGGATCATATCCTCTGACGGGGAAGCTATTTTTGCTGTAGATCGTTTCAGTAACGAGGGAAGGAGGGAGCGCCCATGGATAGAGTGGGGGTTGGCTTGCTGGGTTCAGCCTTCGTGTCCACCATCCATGCCAAGGCCTTCCGACATGTGCCTCAGGCCAAGATCGTGGCTGTGGCTTCGCGCACGGAGGAGCACGCGCGTTCCTTTGCCGAGGCACACGCCATTCCCAAGTGGTTCACCGACTATGGTGAGCTCTTGGCCCTGCCGGAAGTGGACGTCGTGGTTCTGGGCATCCCCAACTATCTGCACGCACAGGCCTGCGTGGACGCGGCCCAGGCCGGCAAGCACGTCATCTGCGAGAAACCGCTATGCACCACCCTAGAGGAAGCCGACCGCATGATCGCCGCTTGCCGCGAGGCCGGGGTCAAGCTTATGTACGCCGAGGAGCTCTGCTTCACGCCTAAGTACGTGCGTGCGAAGGAGCTGGTGGACGAGGGGGCCTTGGGCGAGCTGTATCTCATGAAGCAGGCAGAAAAGCACGACGGACCGCATTCATCGTGGTTCTGGGATGTGGACCTGTCAGGCGGCGGCGTAACACTGGACATGGGCTGTCATGCCATTGACTATTTCCGCTGGATGCTCAATAAGAAGCGTCGGCCCCTCTCCGTCTATGCCGACATGGGAACCTACGTGCACGGTGAGCGAACGCGTGGCGATGACGACGCTGTCATCATCGTAGAGTTCGAGGGGGGCGTGCGGGGTATCGCCGAGGAGTCCTGGGCAAAGAAAGGCGGCATGGACGACCGTGTCGAAATGTACGGCTCTAAGGGCGTCATTTTCTGCGACCTGCTGCGAGGTTCCAGTTTCCTAACCTACTCGGACGTGGGGTACGGCTACGCTGTCGAGAAGGCTGGCTCCACGGTGGGCTGGAGTTTCACCATGTACGAGGAAACCTGGAACTACGGCTTCCCGCAGGAGATGCAGCACTTCGTGGATTGCATCCTCCACGATACACAGCCCTTGGAGACAGGGGAAGACGGTCGTGCGGTCTTGGAAATCATCTTCGCAGCCTATGAGAGCGCCGCCACAGGGCAGAAGGTGGAGTTGCCCTTCGTGCCGCCGGCTAGGAAGAAGCCGATCGAGTTGTGGCTGGGCAAACAAGGCCGACCGACTTAGGCTATCGGTTTGCCAAAGCGCGCCGCGAGGTTCTCTCATCGGCACCATCCGTATGGCGTGCGGGCCGAGCGTACGGTCGTCGACAAACACTTACAAGACCTTGGTGAAGCCATCTGCGGCCAGACTCCCAGACGCCTTGGGATGGTCAGATTAGCTCAGGATAGACATCCAAATCACTGCAGACGAAGAACTCCAGGAGATCCGAGAGGACCTCTGTCTCCCTCGGGGGGCTGGCTGCTGCTGACCCATCAGCCGCTTGGCGGGCTTACCTTCGGCCTCTCCAGTCGCCGAAGATGCTGCTCACTGTGCTTGTGCAACCAGTCGGGTACGAGTGACAAGTCCTCCACGGTCGGCTGCAGGTGCTCCAAGTGCCTTTCCATTAGGTCGGGGGCAGTGCAGGAAGCGCGTGAACGGTCCGCCCAGCGTCTCGCATTGCTCCCGCAGCCGCTCCGTCAGATTTATCAGCCCTTGCCAGCGCGACCAGGATTCGGGTAGCGAAGAAACACTGCCAGCAGGGTCGAAGGCCGGCGTCGAGGAGGCGCTCGGTAGCCCTAAGGGCGTCACAAAAAGCCTTGCGTCGCGGGTGGCTCCAGTCTGTTGCCTCCTCCAAGCCGAAGGAGATCTGGTAGACCCACACCTCCCTATACTGTGAGCCCATAAGGCTACTAAGGCTACTTCAAGCCGCAAGCTATCCGCCAAAGGCTGCTCAGTTCCTCTCTGGCCGAGAGTATACCGACCATGCCTGTATCAGGGCCTCGAGGCCTCTCGTCAAGGTGACTGACACCGGAGGGCCAGTGTACTACGTTCCATCATGGATCGCCGGCGTGGGCGCGACAGCTTGCGACGAGGTACGGACAGTGGGGGCAGGGAATGTCCAAGCTGGCGGCCCAAAGGCAACAACACAGAAGCAGTCCAGAGGTAGTCCGTGAACTGCAGTTTACTTTACTCCGATAGACGGAGCGGACCGCCATCTTAAAGCCCTGTGCTTCCACCGCACGACGCTACTCCTATGTCCTCATGGTTGCTGCCAAGGACAACCACGTATCAATCCAATCTCCGGACGAGAAACCACCCACCTATGTACGACCGGCAAGACCGAGGCGTGGACCTGTGGTCCTAGAGGTACTGCCCAAGTGCCGCCGTCACCTGATGGAGATCCAGCCTCGGCCGGACGCCCGCTCGTCCTCCTGGATGCTGGCGTTCAACCGTCGGGCCGCGGCTTCAAGCTGCTCTTCACCGCTCTTCGCGACGACCACGTGGCTCGTTTCGGCACTGCGCACGGGCAGCCAGCGGGATTCCGCATTCGTCCCTCCTGCGACAGCCAGTCGCACGCTGTCGTGGGACGACGAGGGTGTGGTGGTTGCTACGGCAGTACCCGGAGAGGGTGTCACGGGCCGAGGTTCGGGACCGGGAGTCGATTCAACGGTCGAGGGAGCAGGCCGATCCGGTGTCGGCGCAAGGACCTGGCCGGGAGCGGCTGGGGTCTCTTCAGGTCGCGCCATTGCTTCTCCCACGCCCGTCGGCACAACCGCCGCAACCTCTGGCGCCATTGGTCGCGACACTCTTCCAGCCGGCGGATGAGATCTCGTCGCTACCATCACAGGAGCCTCAGTCACGGTCTTAGGCGACGGCGGCGTCGGGGGATGTGCTATGTCCCTGTCCCTTGAGGGGAGGATCTGGTGGGGAGCTGCCTTTCGGCGCTCACCTTCTACCCTCGCGGAGGCTAAACGCTCCCTGCGTGGTGTCGTCTGCGGCCTTAACGTCGGCTCGGCTAAGGCCAAGGCCTCCGGCGGCAAGGGCACCCGCTCTGCAACAGCGCCATCGACCGGACCAATGGCCGGCGTCCCAGCCCCTTGACGTGGCGACCAAATCATAATCGCCGTCAGGCTCAGGGCTAAGACCAGCACAGCTGCTGCACCAACCCAGACCGGACGTGGCAGAGCGTGAACGCGTACCGGACGAGGCGATCTGCTGGCCGCGACCGAGGCGTGAATTCGCTCCCGCAGCCCCGTGGGCGGCGTCTCCGTCATCACTGCGGCTGCTGCTGCTCTCACATCCAGCAGTTCGCGATACCTATGGTAACAGGCCTCACAGGTAAAAAGGTGAGCCTCAAGCCTAGGTACCAGGCGGTGGGGCACGGTCTGGTCCAGGTAGTCCCCCATCAGCCGTCGTGCCTGGCGGCAGGAGATCGGCCGGACGGGAGAGGCCCCAGCAACCGCGAGGCGGAGGGCGTCGAGGTCGACGGCATCAGCGGCTGTCTCAGTAAACAGCATACGCGCAACGGCAAGTAACCGCACAAAACCTTCCAGCCTCTTGCAACAAACCGGGCAGCTTCGGATGTGGTCCTCGGTCTCTTGCGTCCCGGAAAGCTCCCCGGTGGCGAGGCCTTCTATCTGGTGCCAAGAAAGACAACGGTCCATAGAACCCACCAGTAAACCCATCAAACCCTATGCTAATATCGACCCGCATAGAAATAGACAAAGCAACTGCCTCAAAGTTTCGCCCGCGACCCCGAGAAAATCCCCGATGCCTGCAATGGGGGGTGCCTCCTACACTGACAGCAATGCCGCGTGAGTTCCAGGAACCCTTGGGCCCGCTCATCATATTGCGGCTGCAGTCGAAGCTGCTGATGACGTGCGATCAACGAGCCCTCGACGCCTGCCAGCGGTGCCAGGCGTCGAGGCAGCGACGCCACAGGGCGCGTAGGTAGTTCGCTCCAGCGGCAGGTCCTCCACGCGAAACCGTCACGCGCCGGGTACACCAATCACCTGCCTCGGCGGCCATGATCGCCAGACCCACACCCGTGGCGTACATCGGCTGATTGACCAGTGCGAAACACCCCTTCAGAGGACGCGGATAACCGATGCGCGCCGGCAACCCGCCGAGCACCGTGGACGCCAGCACGGCAGTGCCCGGCAGCTCTGCGCCACCGCCGGAGACCACAGCTCCAGCCGGCACCAGACTCCACAGCCCCTCACTGGTCAGATGCTCGGCCACGCCCTCGAAGATCTCCTCCATGCGGGCCTGGATGATCTCTGCCAACAGCTTCGCCGACGCGCGCTCATGCTGTTCGGTGCCCACAAGTGTGATGTCAATGTCTTGCTCTTCCGGTACGTCCTGGGCGAGAGCATGACCAAAGCGCCGCTTGATCTGCTCGGCATCCTCAGGGCTTACACGGAGTAGCTTTGCGATGTCCATCGTCACCTGATTGCCCCCGAGCGGCAGGGCGGAGGTGTAGCAAATGCTGCCATTGCTGAACACAGCGATGTCAGTGGTGCCCCCGCCGATGTCTACCAGAACGCAGCCGAGGGTCAGTTCGGCCTCAGTGAGAACCGCGCGCGCCGTTGCCGGTGGCTCGAGGGCCTGCTCAGCCACCTGCACGCCGGCGGCCTGCACACAGCTTAGCAGGTTATCCACTACGCTGGCCTTGCCGGTTACTACGTGGAGGTTCACGTCGAGCTGCTTACCCACCATGCCCAGCGGCCGGCGGATGCCTCGCTCGCCGTCCAGCACGAAGTCGCGCACTGTGTGCTGAATGATGCGACGGTCGGAGGTGACAGCAACAGCGCCGCGTGCGGCATCGATGGCGTGGTCAAGGTCGGCCTGGGTCACCTGCGGACCGGAGACATAGGCGCGTCCCCGTACATTTACGGACGAGATGTGGCCGCCCGTCAGTCCCAGCCAAACCCGGGCGATGGTAATGCCACTGGCCTGTTCTGCCTTCCGAAGACAGGCCCGAATCGACTCGGTGGCAGCCTTAGGATCCACCACCACTCCTCGCTGCATCCCGTCGGAAGGCACAAGCCCTAGGCCCACGATGCTTATCTCGCCGGAGGGCTCCTGCTTTCCCACAACGGCGCACACCTTGGTGGTGCCAACGTCGAGTCCGCAAACAAATCGCTCTCGCAGAGCTTTCACCAAACCTTCCCCAAATCATATAAACCGTCGCACGTCTCGCCAAAGCATCACTAGAACCGCGTCGTCATCCCCCCACAGACCGCCCTCAGCTCCTCGCTCACCACCGAGAAGCCATCGAGCCCTTCGACCCCCCAGATCGCCGACTTAGTGAGTGCCTCGATCAGCAGTGTACTCACCGACTCAATCCCGGTGGTACCCAGTAGTACAATCGTGCACCAGGAGACAGTCATAGCAGCGATAGGCCATGGCGTATACCGTAGTCACACAGCCCACCACGCACATGTTGGTAGAGAAGCCCCAGTGGAACAAGTGCAGAATCTCGCGATGGTAGTACAAGCGGTGGAGCTGGGCACCTGAACTCACCACAAAGTTGCCTCCCGTGGCGTCACCTCGGGCAGAATCCGACAGTTCTGCTGCTGGGCCACGACCAGGTCTTGTAATTCCGCCGATCCTTGCGGCTTGGAAGACAACATAGAGCCCAGTTCGGCTGCGGAGCTCCTCGGAGAGCCAGACCTGGACTTCGCTGCCCGGCAAGGGCCCGAACAACTCCTCATCTCCAGCACAGCGCAGCCATTCCCCCTATCGGCGTACCGCAAGTTGAGCCGGCGCATGCACAATCGTCAGGCCAGCCCGCTGACAGGCATCTACGAGCAGCACAAGGCAGGATCCTGCGCTCCAAGTGTGAGACTAAATAAATACCTGTCCCAGACGTCAATCAATACCACGGCCGCCTGATCGAAGACACGTCGACTCCGAAAAAGGCACGATGAAGATTCTTCTCCCGCAGCGTGAGCTTCGAGTGGCCTCGGAGATTGCAGTATCGCGGCCGCAAACGCAAGTCGAGCACGAGGGCTCACTCCCCGGCCTCGGAGACAGGCAGGGCCCCCAAGTCGCCCAAGTCGACCTGCACCTGCGAGTCGAGGCCCCCAGGCTCGCGGCGACGTTGGTTGGTGTGGCACAGGCTTCCAGCAGGCGCTCTCTTACCTCTGAAGGCACCTTATCCAGTAGATGAGCCATTATCTGCCGCGGCGTGTCGTCGGGCCTCAGCCAACAGCTGTTCGTCCAGTGGAAGTGCTCCGGATGCTGCCGCACCACATTCTCGATCGTGGCCATGAAGGCCTGCGTCACTCGCAGGATGTCAGCTTCCTTGTCGTCGGACCAAGCCAGCTCCAAGGGCAGCCCAATCTCGACTGCCCAGTGGTCGCCGCCAACCGGCACCAGGAAGATAGGGAGGACCGGACAGTCCAACAGACGCGCCAGCACCGCAGGCCCTGTGAAGACCGGCATCGGCTGGTCGAAGAACTCCACCACAGCACCGCCCTCGGACGCGTGCTGGTCCATCAGAAGGTGTACGACTTCGCCCCGCCGGAGGGCATAGAACAGCTCCCTCCCGTCACGACCTCGATAGAGTATGTTCACGCCGGCTCGTTCGCACAGACCCGCGAGCTTGCTGTCCAGGCGATAATCCGACAGGCGTCGCACCATGACCGAATAGCGGAAATCTTGGGCGCCGAGCTTAGCGCAAAGCACAGGGAGGGGACCAAGATGGCAGCTCAGAGCGATCACACCCCGGCCCCGGGCCAGAGCCGTCTTCAGGTGCTCCAGACCCCGAATCTCGGCCATGTCGAGTATGGCCTGGCGCATCCTCCTGTCGGCCGCAGCCACCGTCAGGAAAATGCCCCACAGCGCCTCGGGCAGAACTCGACGCGCGATCGCATGCTGCTCAGCTTCGGGAAGCACGTCGCCGAGACACCGACGCAGGTTCTCGCGTATTTTAGCGTTCTGACGTCGCGCTAAGGGGCCCAGCAGCCAAAGCAGAGAATATGCCAAACGCCTGAGGCTCATCGGGGAGACCCAGCATATCAGCCAGCGCATGGAAAGCAGGAGATCCCCCCCAATCCATCGCAGTACTTTGGCATGAAGAGGTCTGCGCGGACCCGGTGCGCAGGCTTTGGAATCTCGCGACAAGTACACAGTCACCTCCCAAGGGGTTGGGGCAATCGCCCGCTCCTCGTTCGTCTCGCTCTCTTGCCGGGAAGGTAGCCCTCGTTCAGATTCGCCACGCCTCCACGCCTACGATACAACTACCGCCCGGCCAGCAGTCGGTCGGTCCAGTCCATCAGCCCATGGTGTCGGTGGGCGGCCCCAGAGGCCAAGTGACGAACCGTCGCCCGGCTACAGCGCGCCTTCTTCCCGCCGAGGCGCCGCTCGCACAACGCACCTCCGTCCACTGGTGGTCAGGACTGATGCACAAATAAGCTTACCAGATATGGGCCACGCCCGTATACTCCCGCATGGCAGGCTGTCGAGCACCGCAACCACTGAGAAGGATGTTATGGGGGCTGGCACAACCTCGGGCACCCTCAGGGCTGGGCCCGTGTCGCGGTCTTCCTGACCGTGAACCGGCTTGCCCTCACGGCCTTGCTCCCTCCCTCGATGTACACACCAACCGTCCACTCTCCCTCTGGGAACCGATCGCCGCGCCGGTGGATGAAGGAATACGCATTGCCGTATACGGAGGGCAGTTGCACTACCGCGTGGCTGCGTGGCACCTCTATCCCCTCACAGAACCACACGACTTCGAGAACCGTCCCAGGCACGGAGCCTTCGTAGGAAAAACAGGCAAACAGCTTCTCGACGGTGTCCGGGACCTGCGCGACGGGCTCTACCGGCCGGCCCTTTGCGTCTACCCTGAGAGCTACTACCGGGCTGCTGACAAGCACCCCGCCGGGGGGCGGCTGTTGCTTCAGCATGGCGTCAAGTCCGTCGAGAACCGCGAAAGACCCCGTGTCAGTGAGACTGGCCGAGGCTGATAGAGTGACCTCATAGATGCCCTGCTGGAAGCCCTTCGCTGGATCAGGAGCCCGGAGCAGGAAGTAGCCCTGAGGATAGGAAGCGCTGGGAACAGGGCGCCAGTCAACACGCTCCTTCGGCAGCTCTTTCCCTGCCAAGCGCCAGGTCAGGCGCAAGCGCCCCTGGGGTTGCCATCCGGGCAACGAGTAGTGGTAATAGACTCTTGGAACACAGGAAGGAAGAGCCACTGGAGCCGACGTGGGCCTCTTGTCGGAAAGACTCGCGCCCACGAAGTACCCATCCGACGGGCTCGCCTGCCCGGCGGCGAGGACATTCTGGGCGCTGGCAGCAGCCTGGATCCCGGTCCCTCCGCTCAGCTCGGCCCCCGTCGGGAGAGTGACCTCGCTGCGTCCGGTTAGGCCCAGGTAGGAGCCGCCGACGAAGGCTGCTCCCACCAAAACCGCCACCGCCAGGATCTGCCAGGACCAGTCGGGAGGAGCTTGGTGCGCCGGCAGCTTATTTGGCTCGTCAACCGATACGCCGCCTGCTGCCATCAGTTATCCTTCACTTGTATCA
>JAKORR010000158.1 GCA_029777735.1 Armatimonadota bacterium
CGAGGGCTCCCTCGAGCACTTCCTCTCTCGGTTTGCACGTCTCATAAACGGGTTTCATCATCTAACCGCCGTTCGCACAAAGGTTAACTCCGTTGTTGCTTTGAGATTTTGCTTATCACCTTGCGATTCCTCTCGGGCATCGCCTAGCTGTCCCCTATGGCAACAGTAGTTCCTTCCCTACTGCCCTCGCTTGCTCACGCCCCCATTATTAGCACTGGGCTCGATTGAATAAACACGCTCTTAGACCGCAGAAGTGGAGCAGCGGGGTCCACCAGCGTTTGTGAAGTTGTGTCCTCTGCCAGCGAGACTGACATCCTCGAAAGCTCTCGCGGGACGAAAGGGAAATGATTCAGGCAGTAAGAGGGGTACTTAGGGGCAGGATTCCTGTGCAGGGGAATGAGTCCTGAGAGCAGATGCGCGGCGTTGAGCAGTTCGGCGGTTAAGGCTTCTGGAAGATTAATATCATCTGATGGTGAATATTAGGTACAAAGTTAAAAGGAATTCCGTAGGGATAAAGTGTCTTATTGTCCTGGACGAGCACTATAGTTCCCTTGAGCACGAGATGGGCCTCTCGTTCTATGGCCTGCGCGGTATCAGCGTGGTACAGGTAATAACGCTCTCCGTGGCGGAAGTCGGACACAATGACAGCCATATAGCAGCCGTCTCGCAGCACACGGCCCGCCTGGCGCCATACAGCTGCAAGTTCATCAAGGAAGTCCTCATAGCTGCATATGTTGCCGAGATCGTCATTGCGGTCGCTGTAGTATGTGGCAAGACGGCGGCTGAGCCTCTCGGCCTCAGCCTTCATTCCCTGCTCCTTGCGCAGAATGTTCCAGTAGGGTGGACTAGTGACGATGAAGTCGAAGGAGTCTTCGGCAAAGTTGCCTAGAACCACGCGGCTGTCACCAACTATCACGTCACGGTCCGGATCGACGAGACACTCCGAAGAGCTCTGCTCGATGAACCGGCGCACACGCTCGCGCGCAAGGTTTGCCCAGCGTTCCACAAGCTCGATGCCTAGGCCACGGCGTCCCGTCATAAGACAGGCTATCAGCGCCGATCCCGAGCCGAGAAAGGGGTCAAGCACCACCCCTCCGGGTTGGGTGAAGAGCTCCAGAAGCTGTACCACGTCGGTTTCGGCGAAGGTGGCGGGATGGCTGCTCTTAAGGTTGTCACGCGGGCCAGGCCGGCTGTACCACACACTCTTAGTGCGCTTTAGCCATTCCCTATTGCTAAGCTGATTGAGCTGGTTGCGCGGATCAACACCACTGGGCCAACCTCGACGCCCGGCGCCTGCCTGCTGCGTCATGGCTATAGTCTCCTGCACACTTGTCCAGTGAGCAACGCAAGATTAGACGAGTTCACCTGCGCCCCTGCGGCCGCCTTGTGCTTTGGGGCTGGCAAACGTAACCGTCGAGTCTACTAGTGACATTTGCTGCGCAGATTCCGCAGATTACTAGCGATAGACACTGGTGACCTGCAAAGTATCACACCCTCCAGGTTTTGGCGCTCGGCCTTGTGCCCGTCAGTGCAACGCCCTTGTACCTAGTGACGAAGCAAGTATTGGACATGATGGCCTTGCAGGTATCCTGCTATGCCTATTTAGTAGATAGAAGGACACTGGGACTAATGGAATGATATGCTTGATAAGAATATTTTATATTTGTGGTATTAAAGTTTAGTAGTGTTGGGTCTGTAGATACCATTCATGACAGTATTGCTGGCATTCGGGAGCATAGACACCAAGTTAGGAGACCTTGTCGAGGAAGAGAGAGGCAGAGTGCGCCGCTTGCAGTGTAAGTGCTTACGGGACCACGCTGACGGGCTTCGTGACGCCCCTATCCAATTCCAACCCTTCCGGGCCGTCAGGCACGCCCTCTCTCTTCGACCTTCAACCGGTCCCTACCACCTATCTCCAAGGCCCCTTCCGGCCAGGTTTCTAGACCTCCAGGTCAACGCGCTTGCCGTCGTATTGGGTGGACTTGAGTGCTGCCTCGATGAAGGCTACGATCGCGATGGTCTCCCGGATGTCCAGTGGCGCCTTGCCCGTCTCAAACATGCTCACGATGCGCTTGAGCAGTTCGCGATAGATAAATCCGACGTTGATCTGCGTGCTACGAATCTCCTTTTCGCACACCGCAGTGAAGCCGTAGCTAGCCGTACCCTCCCGTATGCCGCGCACAGTCCCTATTCGCTCGTCGTTCCACATGCCCACGACGACCTCGGCGCCAGCCGCGAAGACACACCAGACACTCTCACAGCCGGGACCCATAAGGGCAAAGAGCGTCTCCACACCGTGAATGCCATAGTGGAACAGGCCAGGGTTGCGGTGGTGTAGCGCCGCGGGGCTATAGGCGTCGACCCCCAGCACGCGCCCCACCCGGTCCTCCTGGGCCTTTAGTTCCTGCACCTCGACGCCGTAGCGCAACGACGAAGAGGAGAAAACTGGCACGCCGGCGTCTTCAGCCATCTTTGCTATCGCCTTCGCGTCCACCACTGAGCAGGTGAAGGGCTTGTCGATGTAGCACGGGATGCCGCGAGGCAGAAAGAGCTCGGCGTGGCGGCGGTGCTTGCCACCCTCGTTGGACTCGATGAGAACGCCGTCGACCTTGCCCAGTAGATCCTCGGGACTGTCAACAATCTCCACCCCGTACTTGCGCAGCTCAGCCACGTACTCTTCAATGCGGCTCTTTTCCACGATCTCTGAAGTGCCCGGGTAGGCCGCGACGATCCGGGCTCCGTCAACCCACTGGTCTTCATCGATGTCCACGTGGTGGAGCCGCCGCGTGAACTGGACAACGTGCGATGTATCGCAATCCACTATGCCGAGACGAATCATGTGTGTGTTCCTCCAAATCGCAAAGGAATCCGGTCTGAGTCCGGGAAGCTGTTGACACTTCGCGCGGCTGTCGACGAGTCCTCTGTCCGACAGATGCCGGGGAAAAACAATCTAAACTATTTCACGCCCGGGAGCTGGCCCAAGGCAGCCCTGCAGCCATGCTGGCTGCGGGTACGCGCCACAGGAGGTCTGACGAAGTGGGTCCTGAGCATGTCACGATCACCAATAATCACGACCTGTACGAGTGTTTCCCTGACGTCACCCTGACACAAACGGGGCGCTTGGTTGTCGTCTACCGGGAGAGTGACAGCCATGGGGCTTCTGCCTTCACACATCTCGTCTGGCGCATCAGTGACGACGCAGGGCTGACCTGGTCTGACCGACGCTACCTCGTCCGCGCCGAACGTGGTGCCGACGACGTGCTGCAGAAGTGGAATTGCCCGCGCGTCACTACCCTGCGCGATGGGCGGGTGATCATCGTGTGTGACCGGTATCCACAGCCGCCAGGCGAGACCTACGGCGACGTGCCGCCGGTGGTGTACCTATGGTTCTCGACCGACGACGCCGAGAGCTTCGAGGGCCCCGCGTTCACTCCCGTGGAGGGCATAGTTCCGGAGCGACTGCTAGAGCTACAGGACGGCAGCTGGTTGCTGGCGGCCCATCGCGGCTTCCCCCCCGAGTGGCGCCTCATCGACCGTGCCTGGCGCTCGGATGACCAGGGCCGCACCTGGCAAGGCCCCTTTGTGATCGGCGACAAGGAGGGCCTGGACCTGTGCGAGTCGGGCGTTGTGGAACTACCAGGCGGCGAGCTGGTGGCTTATATGCGCGAGAACTCGGGTCGCGGCCGACCGGCCTTCAAGAGCCTCAGCCACGACGGCGGCCGTACCTGGGACGGGCCTTATGAGACACTGATGGGCGGTGCCCACCGGCCAACGGCGGGTCTCCTTCCCACGGGTGAGGTACTGGTTACTTATCGGTATTTACCTGGGCGGGGTACGCGCAAACTCAACACCTTTGCCTACCTTGAGAGCATCCAAAGCGCCCTCGAAACCGACGTGATGAAGCAGTCGGGTATCATACTTCCGCTAGATCACGACCGCTCGCCTCAGGCGGACAGTGGCTACACGGGCTGGGTCCTACTACCCGACGGCGTGACTATCTTCGTCGTCAACTACATCGTGGACGACGCGCCGCGGGCCCAGATCCGCGGCTACTATCTGTACCGGCGGATGTTTTAGTGGCGCCGGGACTACCCTCTGTTCCTGGTGCCCCAAGGCCTTGCTGTCAGATGCTTCGCGCAGTGCCGACTTTGTGGAGTGTATCTTATGCTTGATGAGCACAAATTCGTGCAGATTGGGGCAGGTAACATAGGCCGCAGCTTCCTTGGACAACTCTTTGGCAGGGCGGGCTTCGAGGTCGTGTTTATAGACGTGGACGATAGGATCGTACGCGAATTGAACCGCCGTGGCCGCTACCGTGTGGAGATACGTGACACCCAACCCGAGACACTGTGGGTGGAGAACGTGCGCGCCGTGGATGGCAGGGACGTCGAGGCCTGTGCCCAGGAGCTGGCGACCTGTCGCCTGGCGGGAACAGCCGTGGGCGCCAAAGCGGTGCCGCATATCCTCTCCACGCTGGCGGCTGGCCTGCAGGAGCGGCTGCGATTGGGCAACCCACCGCTGGACGTGATCATCGCCGAGAACCTGCGCAATGCCGCGACCCTGTTTCGCGAGGGGCTGCGCGAGCATCTGCCCGCCGACTTCCCGCTCGACAAGATGGTAGGCCTGGTGGAGACTAGCATCGGCAAGATGGTGCCCATCATGCCCGAGGAGGTGCGGCGCAAGGACCCGTTGCTGGTCTATGCCGAGGCATATAATACACTCATCTGCGACGCGACGGCCTTCCGCAACCCGGTGCCCCGAGTGCCGGGCCTGGATCCACGGCGGAACATGCCCGCCTACGTGGACCGCAAGCTGTTCGTGCATAACTTGGGACACGCCTGCTGTGCCTACTTCGCACACCTCCAGGCGCCGGAGATGCGGTACGTGTGGGAAGCGGCGGAGGATCCACGCGTGGTCGCCGCTGCGCGACAGGCAATGTGGGAATCGGGCCGCGCGCTCATCAACGGCTACTCTGATGAGTTTAACAAGGATAACATTGGCGACCATATCGAAGACTTGCTCCGCCGCTTCCGCAACCGCGCCTTGGGCGACACGATCTTCCGCGTCGGTCGCGACATTCAGCGCAAGCTGGGGCGCGAAGAGCGTATCGTAGGCGCCATGCTCTTCGACCTGAAGCACGGCGTCTCACAACCCACTGTCACCGCCGCCGCCGCCGCAGCGGCCATGTACTTCCGCGCCACAGACGAGCATGGCCAGCTCTTCCCCGCCGATAAGCAGTTTGCTGAGGAGATTCTGCCGAGGGGTCTCGACTATGTCCTGCTCAACACCTGTGGCCTCAACTCCTCAGCCTCACCCGACCGAGAAGTACGCGAACTCATCACCCGTGCACATGAGGCCCTGCCCGGCTACGCCGGGACAGTTGGCTCCGCCTTCTGACCCTTCCCGCCGCCAGCAGGTCGAAGGGCTAGGAGACGCCTCTGACAAATCCCACCAGGGCACGCCGGTCTTGAGTATCCCCGGTATGACTTCACGGTTGTCATACTGGTGCCGCCTGCTTTAGTGCTCTGGGCAGCGTCGGTAACAACGGCTCGCTTTTCGTCCCTTGCTTATCGGTCACCTTTGCGGTTCGTCCGAGGGCCCTCGGCCACCATCTCGGCCTGCTATCATTCACACTGTACCCAAAATCTATCCCTCAAACCTACACAACCAGGTTTTGAAGCTGCTTTTAGAACAAAGCACTGAGCCCTTAAGGGAGCAAGATAGCCGTCCTCAAAGTTTTTCAGACCCTGTTGTGCGAATCCATGCAAGTGAGCACCAGCTGGGCAGTGTCTCACCTCTGAGATAAGGAGAACAGAGAGGGGGTACCGTAAGGGTACTGGGAAAGACAGAATGTATGGACAAAAGCCGTCGAAGGACCCTTGCCTCCCTCGCGACCGCAACTGCCTAAGGGTTCTGTGGTTGCAGGTCGCGTCTGGGCCCACTGTGCGGTCCGGGCTCGTGCCTGCGGCGCTGGCTCCTGGCTTGTGGTTCTCGCCTGCCCTTCGACTACGGGCATTTCCCCCTCCTGCGCTGCAGGAACAGCGGAGGGCTTCCCCAGTAGGCGCGCCTGCGGCTAGGGATACGCAAGAGGCCCTTCGGCCGCGTATCTCTGCATCCCTCCCTAGCGGTAGCGTGCAAGGGATTTGTCCTCGCGGCGCGAAACGGCACTATGCTCCAGACGGCTGTCTTCTGGGAAGGGGCACTTTTGATATATGGCTACAAGCGAGCGACTGACGAACGAGGTTGATGTGCTGGTGGTTGGGGGCGGGACTGCCGGACACGTGGCCGCCCTTCAGGCGGCGCGTGCCGGGGCGAAGACCCTCCTGCTCGAACGAGGTCCGCAGCTTGGCGGTACTATGACCACCGGAGGAGTCTCAGTCCCTGGCCTCTTCCATGCCTGGGGGCAGCAAATCATTGCCGGTATCGGCTGGGAGCTGGTCGAGCGGGCCGTGGCACTGGACGGCGCCACCCTTCCCGACTTCTCGGCCGCGCCGGCACATCATTGGGTCCACCAGGTCACAATCAATGGTCCCCTTTATACCGCCTTGGCTGAAGAGGCCTGTCTGGACGCAGGAGTACACCTCTGCTACTACGAATTCCCTTTGGACGCTTCGCCCTCGCCCAAAGGCTGGCTTGTGGAGAGCGTGGGGCCAGGCGTGCGTCGTCGCATCTGGTGCAGGCAGGTGATTGACTGCACTGGAGGTGCGGACTTCGCGGCGGCCCTGGGCTTCCCTCGCCTGCGCGACAACCAAATCCAGCCCGGTACTTTGACGTTCACCCTGGGCGGCTACGACACAGAAGCTCTCGATGCCGACTTCATCCAGCAGCGCTACGAGCAGGCCCTCCGCGACGGCGTGTTGCAACGCGGCGACTTCTCGACACCCGATGGGCGCTTCATTTCCTTCCTGCAGTGCCGTGGGCGGAACGTCAATCACATCTTCGGCGCAGACTCATCCACAGCTGTCACCCAGACGGCGGCCAACATCGCCGGGCGGGCCTGCCTTCTGCGCCTTCTCCGCTTCATCCGCTCCCTTCCGGGCTGCGAGAACACGTGCGTTGTAAGTTTACAGCCTGAGACTGCCGTGCGTGAGAGCTACCGTATCCTGGGCGAGACGGTCATCACTGTCGAGGACTACACCAGCGGCCGGGTCTTCGAAGATGCCCTATGCTACGCCTTCTACCCGGTGGACCTGCACACCGAGGAGGGCTGTGTGCCCGAGCCGTTGCAGGAGGGCGTGGTTCCCTCCGTCCCGCTCAGGGCCTTGGTCCCGAAGGGTAGCCGCAACCTGCTGGTCGCCGGGCG
Organism: Armatimonadota bacterium; assembly: GCA_029777735.1. Classification (GTDB taxonomy): domain Bacteria; phylum Armatimonadota; class Zipacnadia; order Zipacnadales; family FEN-943; genus JAKORR01. Next base: position 7,304 of record JAKORR010000158.1, read on the forward strand.
CAGCGTCAGCAGTGATCGGTTGGCGAACTCGGCCTTGCGCGTGCAGGCCCCAGCGATGGCCATGGGCCAGGCCGCCGGTGCTGTGGCTGTCCTGGCTGCCCAACAAGGCGCGACGCCGTTGGACGTGCCTCTGGAGCAAGTCAAGGCCCTGCTGCGCGAGCACGGAGCCATCGTGCCCTGAGCCAGCGCGGCACCTTTTCATTGTCGGTAGGGTCTGGCCTGGAGGGGCTTCGATGAGGCTTTGTGCGACTGATCTGTCCTTCTCGGTTCTTGGGGTTGATGGCACCGCCAATCCCCGGCTGAGGGATATGCACTGCATCGACGCCGACTACCACTACCAATCGGACGCGGCGCTACACGGACCGCTTGTCGAGAGGCACAGCTCCTTCCCCAGCGCCATCTTCAACTCGGGCTTTGATCCCGTGGCCAGAGCCCCGCGAACCCGCGCATCCGCGACCGGCACGTTAGCCGGACCTTCCGTGAGGACTCCAAGCAAGCGATGGCCTGGAAGGCGCCCTGGCTTCTCATCAAGACCTTCAACTTCTCCGAGGAAGGCATCAACATCGCAGAGCCCCAGAAGTTCGGGAGGAAGTTCTTAGATTGGGCGCACGAGTATACGGCGCGCTTCGAGGTAGCCTTTGCGCAACCCGCCGACAGGCAGTGATTGTCTGTGGCAGGTGCTCTGAGGCCCGGACCTGGCCAAAGGCCGGGCCTAATGTCCCGCCGCTCTTCCGGTGCGCAGCAGATCCGCGTCTGCGTCCCACGATGCGGCCGCACAGAAGGAGGGATCGCAGTGACAGCACTGGCGCTGTTCATGACCGTCGCTCCGGGTCTGAGCCAGCCCTGGCAGCCGCAGGAGTACCCCATCAGCTACTGGGTCGGCCCGCCCGTGACCCACAACACGCTCGAGGCCTGGCAGCGGGTCCGTGACTGCAACTTCACCGTCGCTGGTCCCTATTGGGGCTACTCGGTAGAGGAGAACAAAAAGATGCTGGATTTCTGCCAGCAAGTTGGAGTGCGTGTCTTAATCATGGACTCTCGTATAAACTGGCAAATGGTCTCGGACGACAATTGGCGCGACACCATAAGCAAGGTCATCGCCGACTACGGCGCCCATCCAGCCACCTACGGCTACTATCTGCAGGATGAGCCCAACTACCGCCTTTTCAGGGCCCTCGGCCAGATCAGCCAGGAGTTCCAGCGCCAGGACCCGGCGCACCTGCCCTATATCAACCTCTTCCCGACCTACGCCAGCGTCGAGCAGTTAGGCAATCCCACCTATGCCGACCATCTGGACAAGTTCCTGAGCATCGTGCGCCCTGCCGTCCTGAGCTATGACCATTACTGCCTGCGTGCCGATGGGACCAATACCCAGGAGTATTTCGAGAACATGGGCCTCATTCGCGCTTATGGCCTTCGTTACGGTGTGCCCACGTGGA
>JAKORR010000017.1 GCA_029777735.1 Armatimonadota bacterium
ATCAAAGGTTCATTTATGTAGGATGGCATGAACAATCCTAGCAGGGCTTTGAATAGTTTGAACGTTGTTTCAGTAACTTTTGTACCTTTTCTACGTACGCGAAGAGTTACTGAATAAAGGTTCATAAAGGTTCATTGCCCAGCTCACAATGTTCATAGACAATGAAGGATGAGGCAAAAGCCCAGCTCACAATGTTCATACGTCCCGTCTTGGCATATAGATCCCAGCTAGGCGGCTGTTTCAAATGACTGTTTCAAGGGGTGAATCAACAAAAGCCCAGCTCACAATGTTCATATTGCAATGGTGGACGGTGCGGACGCTGAAAAGTGGCTCCGTTCTAAACTGAAGGTTCAAACTAGCGCCTCCAACGGAAGGCGCTTTTTTTATGCCTGGAGGTGGCCGAGTGGTCCCTAAAAATTACCTATACGCGATCCTGTTCGGGGCCTGGCTAAGCCCGGAGGATATGGAACTCCGGTGGGACGTGGCCCGGGACTACCTGAGCGCCTGCGATCGGCGCGGCAGTAGGCCCTCTGTGTGGGGTGCATACGATTTCTTGCATGGGGAGGGGTTGGGCAGTGAGTAAGGCCATCGAGCGACGGCTGGAGCGGCTGGTGAGGGAGGGAGTCGAGTGGTGAGCAGGGGTATGAAACGGCGAATGGAGCGCCTGGAGCAGGCAGCCCGAGACCTGCGAACCCAGGCGGCCGCGGGTGGCTATGGTGTGGAACCCTGGGCCGAATTGTTCCTGGCGGCCCGCGAGGCCAGCGACGAGCCCACGGCAGAGGAACGCGCGGCGGCAGAGGCCTTCGCTGAGGCCTTCGTGGCCGACTGTCGAGCGCGAGGGGTGAAGCCTACGTGGGTCGAGCTTGTGCGGCTGGCCGAGCGCGCGGGAGGTGAGGAGGATGGCTGGCAAGTGTAGGGTGTGCGACCATGGCGAGCGGGCGGCGATAGACAAGGCCATAGTTACCCGGTCCGCGTCATTGCGGACCATAGCGGACCGATACGGAGTTTCTAAGACGGCGCTTATTCGCCACAGGGATAGTCACATACCGAAGCTAGTTCAAGCCGCTGAGAGCGCCAGGGCGATGCAGGCGGCGAGTTCTGGCGCGGCCCTTATAGATGAGCTTGACCGACTCCTGAAAAAGGCCCTGGCGATCCTGGAGGCCGCTGAGAAGGCCGGGGAACTGAAAGTGGCCCTGCAGGCGATCCGGGAGGCCCGCGAGACTATCAAGGCCTGCGCAGAATTAGCGATGGCCGCAGAGTTGGAGGCGAGAGTGGAGGCCCTGGAGGCCCAGATCGTAGAGGCCCAGAGGGGAGGAGTTTGGAGTGTCTAGGCGCCAGAAGCAGTTATCGGCGCCGATCGGCGAGTTAGTCGGCCCTGAAAGCCTGAAATTGATGAC
>JAKORR010000159.1 GCA_029777735.1 Armatimonadota bacterium
CCTGCGGATGCTGCGCGGCATTGTCTATACCGAGAACGACATCGGCACCTATCTGCAGCCGCAGAACACGCTGCTGGGGGAGGACCTGGCTACCTTTGGCGAGGCAGAGCAGGAGATGCTGGCCTACATCCAGGCCAATAACCGCAGCGGCGTGCGCACCACCACGCAAACCCTGCTCAACCGCTTTGAGCGCAAGCCCTATGGCTGGTACCTCGCCGCCATCCAGTGCATCCTGGCGAAGCTGTGTGGCCGCGGTAAGGTCGAGGTGCGCCGCGACGGCACCCTGCTGGAGGAGCGAGACCTGGAACGCGCCCTGCGCAACACCCAGGGCTATGCCAACCTGGTGCTGGAGCCGCAGATCGACTTCACTGCCAGCCAGGTGCGCAACCTGCGCGACTTCTTCGCCGAGTTCTTCGACGGGCCAGCCGCAGCCAACGAGGCGAAGGCGCTCGGCCAGGAGACGGCTGCACGATTCCGTACCCTGGGTGACGAGCTGGCGGCGCTGCAGGCACAGGTGGGCACCTATCCCTTTCTCGCCGAGCTGGCGGGGCCGGTGGAGAAGGTGCAGGCAGTGACGGGCAAGCCCTATGCCTTTTACCTGACGGATCTGCGCACCCACGAGGACGGGCTCCTGGAGGCGAAAGAGCAGGTGATCGACCCACTCCGCCAGTTCATGCGCGGACCGCAGCGCCTCATCTACGACGAGGCGCGGCGCTACCTGCAAGTCCAGGAGGCGAACTTTGCTTACGTGGGGAACGCCGACGCATCCCAGTTGCTTCACCTGCTGGCGTACCCGTATGCCTACAAAGGCAACCACATGACGGAGATCAGGGCCGTTCTGGAGCGCCTCAAGGCAGGGGTGGAAGAGGAGGTGCAGGCGGAGAAGGGACGTGCGAAGGCAACCGTGGCGGCGCGATGGGAGCGGCTGGCTGAGATGTCCGAGTTCGAGAGGCTGACTGACAGCCAGCGGGCCGACCTGAAACGGCCCTTTGACGAACTGGTGCGTACCTTGGAGCGCCAGCCCCTGATCGCGGTGATGCGCGCCACCCTGCAACAGTTCGATGTGACCGGCTACCAGCAGCAGCTTCGCCAGATGACGGCGTGGGCGCAGGAAGCTGAGGGAAAGAAACCCGGTGGAGATGGCGGGTCCAAGGCCGGGGAACCGGAGGTGGAGTACATTCCCCAGACCTCACTGCACTTCGCTTTCGCGCGGCTGTGGCTGGCTAACGAACATGACGTGGATGCCTACCTTGCAGCGTTGAAGGAGGCCCTGATGGAGGCAATCAAGGAAGGCAAGAGAGTGGTGATCAATGGACAGTGAGCAGTGATCAGTGGTCAGTGAGCAGTGGACAGTGGTCAGTGAGCAGTGGACAGTGGTCAGTGAGCAGTGAGCTGTGATCAGTGAGTAGTGGAAAGTGGACGACAGTGCTAAGTTCCCCATCGCCATTGACATAGGCAATCCGCAGCCTGCCGACATCGAGGATGCAAGGCGGGCCGTATTGGAGGAGTATCGCGCCAGCGTCCGGTGGAAGCGCCTCATATGCCGCGAGGTCAAGGCGCTTGACGAGGACGACGAGACCGGCATCTTCGTGCTGAGCGTGGGACACTCCATCGAGTTTGACTGGACGTGGGAAGGAGCTGTCGCCCTCAGGCCGCGAGTTATGCCAGGGGAGGTGGGCGAGGTCGATCTCGACGACCTGGTTGACGACGGCGGTAAGGACGATGCGTATGGCAGCGGCGTCATCTGGATCGGGGAGGTTGTCGAGGTCGATGAGGTTGCCGGTGAAGTGTACGTGTCGGTGGACGATCCTGAGCACCCACCCTGCACGGGCTCGTTCTTTGTCCGGCCCTTTGAATTCCTGGAAGCCCTCAATGCGATCTACCAGGGACCTGAGTTTCGCAGCCTGGGGGCGCGGCTGCAGGGCAGACTGGCTGCCACGAAGGGCAGCGTGCATCCCCGGATGCTGGGTACTTCGGGAGCGTCCAAGCCGGAGCTGCGCGAGATGTGGGCGCATGCATGGTGCATTCTGTGGGGACCACCCGGAACTGGCAAGACGTACACCATCGGCGATCAGGTAGCGGCCTGCCTGACCGATCCTGGGGAGCGCATCCTGGTCGTGTCCACCACCAACAAGGCGACCGATGAAGTCGCTCTCTCCATCGGCCGCGCCGTCGAAAAGACACCCTACACCGGCAACCGGCAGTGCCTGCGCATCGGCAAGAATGCGGACTACGACGCCTTCGAGGAGAAGAAGCGGGCCTGGATGCTGGAGGGCTGCGAAGCGGAATTGAGCCGGCGGATGGTGCGTCTACGCAAAGAGATCAAGAGGACGCAGAACCACACCGAGCGCGCCAAGCTGCGCCAGGAACTGCAGCGGCTGCAGAAGGCCGTGAAGGACAGCGCCCTCGACGCCTTTCTTTCGCGCAAGACCCGTGTGGTGGTGGCGACTGCCTTCCGGGCGCTGCTCATGCTCAAAGAGGACGAGGTCCAGGAGCAGGTGTCCAACGGAGCGGCCCCCTTCACGACCGTGATCATGGACGAAGCGGGGCTGCTTTCGCGTGCAACCACGGCGGCCATGTCACTGCTTGCGGCGCGGCG
>JAKORR010000160.1 GCA_029777735.1 Armatimonadota bacterium
GGGCTGGCCTGCCCCTCGCCATTGGAGAACCACTGCTCCAGGTCTCGCCGCCGCCGCTGACAGACGTGTTTGCGGGCCACCTGGCGGTGGATCTGCGGCAGGTGAACCGGCCCGCTGACAGCCCCCACGTCCAGCAGATCCAGGAGGCTGGCGTAGCTGTCGGTATAGCCGGAGTGCGGCGTGGCAGTGAGGAGCAGCAGGTGCTTCACCTTCTGGGAGTGCGCCAACGCCTGGGCGAACTCCCATCGCTCCATCTCCACCTGCTCGTCTAGGGTGCTCTGGTGGGGCTTGGCGACGCCGTGCGCCTCGTCAATGACGACCATGTCCCATTGCTGGTCGAGGATCTGGTGCTTGACCGAGGTGTCCTTGGCGTAGTCCACCGAGGTGATGAGGAACGGGTAGAACTCCCAGGGGTTGGCCCCGGCAGGCAACTCGCGCTCCATCTGGCGCCGGTGGCGGGTGGAGATGATGCGCGCATCCAGGTGGAAGAAGCGTTGAAGCTGCTCGCGCCACTGCTCACGGAGGTTGGCCGGGCAGATGACAAGTAGGTTGCGCGCCCGCTGCCGCGCCAGCAACTCCGTCACGATCAGCCCGGCCTCAATGGTCTTCCCGAGGCCGACGTCATCGGCGATAAGCAGCCGGACACGCGGCATGTCGAGGGCCATCACGACCGGCACAAGCTGGTAGTCCGTGGGGATGACGCTGCTTCGCTGCAAACTCAAGAGGGGAGCCGTGCCGTGCAACATGGAGAGCCGGTAAGCCCGCAGGAGCAGTTCGTTGGCCTGGGGATAGCCGACGCGCTTGGGGTCCGGCAGCGCCATCCGCCCCGGCTGGATGTCCTCAAACGGGATATAGAACCGGTGCCGCTCGGTATCACCTCCGTCAATGCTGGTGACGAATGCCTCGTCTCCGTTGATGGCATCCACGCGCCAGAGGCGGTGCCGGTTGCGGATGACAGTCCCAGGTGCCAGGGCGGTTCGGTTCATACTGATCTCCAACCAGCGATCTGCGCAGGCGCACGCATGACAGGACCCCTACTGGTGCTCTGCGCAATCCGGAGCCGGTGTCCAAAGAGCCAGCGGTCGGGCGAAGATCGCCGAGAGGATCGTCGTAGAGGCGGGGGCCGCGCTGGATCCCCGTTCTGCATGCCGCCGTGGGCATCCTGCCATCCCTGTGCTGACCGTGCTAAGCCTCAATCCCCAATACGACACGCAAGTCAAGGAGATGTGTCTCCACGAAGCGGATGCTATGCTCAACATGATCCAGTACGACAGGCACATCCAACTCCGGAGCGGACACAACTGCTTGACGCAACTCAGACGCCGACGTGTAGTTGCTGTGGTGGAACTTGGCGGCGCACGTGGGGCAGAGCGCAAGGTAGTTCTGGTAGTGTTCCCTTGCGGCGTCGCTCACACACGCCACCACTTCGAAGTAGTACTCTCCGTCCTTTCGCCGGAAGGGCATTTCGTTCTGGCAGATCTGGCAGACCATCTGCCCGTCCATGTTAGTGTACAGATCGCGAAGGTACGTGTCCCTATCCTCGTTGGTGTAGCCCGCCGTGGTGCGCACGGACCGGGACCTCATCTCGTACTCCTTCTCAGGGGAGGCAACTGCGCTCTCCACGACCTTCCCGGCGCGGATGGCAGGCTGGCGTGGCGCAACTACCGGGAAGGTTGGTTTGCGCTGAGCCGAGACCCAGGCCCGGAAGTCGTCCGGGTTCTCCCTTATTTTCTTCAGATCCTCGACAGATACCCCCAGGTCGTCTGCCGCCTGGGCCAAGGCATCACGGGCCACGTCCTCAGGTTCTGCCTTGGCATCGCTTGGCAATGGCGCTGACATCTCCACACCAAGCACCTCGGCGAAGTCTGCGTCGAACTCATCTGGCAGGTCCTCCACTGATAGGTCACAGGGCCTGTGGAACTCGCCAGAACGATCAGGAAGCCAAGCATGCTCCGCGCAGAGGCTCCCAACACGACTGCCGCGCCAACCTCGGCAAGCGTTCGAGTAGTCCTGGCGCGTAGCCGTCTCGATAATGCCTCCGATTAGCTCAGCGTTCTGCTTCAGGACGTCCCACACCAGCCGTGCTCTGCTGGGTGTGGGGTGCTTGAGAGCGTATTCCAGGCCATCGATCTGCGCATCGGGATCGAAGCCATCCAATCCCCTGGTATGCTGCCCCCAGTCACTCTGGATATAGACGTGCCCGTCACATCGAGAGGCACGTCGTCGGATGTGGATCTTGCGCCTGGGGGCATCTGTATCCTTGTGCAGGAACTCACGGATCTGCGCCCAGCTTTCCAGTTCGTCCAACTCCCGGCTCACGAACCAAGCCTCCGGATTGCCGCCAAACCACTCCCGTAGTTCGGGGGCTTCCAGATAGGTGTCTCCCGGTTTCTTGAACTGAGTACAGTTGACGTCAGCGGCGTTCTCGGCAAGTACAAAGGGTGTGTCGCATAGCATCTGGCGGAGTTGGCTCCGTTTGCCAGCCGGGCAGCGGGTGATTGCCTCGCCGATCTGCTCCAGGTCCTGCGCGTACTGCTCCTCCGTGGTGCTGTCCGCATCCTGGCGGTACCGGGGCAGCGTCAGCACGATCACATCGTCCAAGACATCAGGGGCCTTCAGGCCAAGCTGTTCGAGGAACTCCAGAGCATCCGCGTCCTCGACAATGCACCGCTTCACGGTGGGGTGGCCTGTTCGGTGTGCGAGCGGAAGGTAGGCGTTTGGCTTCCCACTGACGGGGTCGAATGGCGCAACGTGCAGCCCATCCGCCAGCCTGATGATCGGACGCTCGGGGCTGTTGCGGAGCGAAGGCTCGTAGCTCCTTCTCTCCCAAAGCGCACGCTGACCCTTTAGGAAACCGTAGAGGCGAGCCATCCATGCGTCCGGTTGTTTCTCCAGGAACGTGCTGGAGAGTCTCCTGGCGAACAACGCTGGATCCACCTCTGGGACTCCCACTGTCTCTTGAAGGTAGTTCCAGAACCCAAC
>JAKORR010000161.1 GCA_029777735.1 Armatimonadota bacterium
GAAAATGACGCATTCATCGCTCCTTGGCAAACGTATCCTGGTCACCCATGCCGATGCCTTCATGGGGCCGGTACTGTGCGAGGTTCTTGCTCGCCACGGCGCCACAGTGATACCGAACACCGAGACCCTGCGCGAGCCGGAGGCGCCCGCAGATCTTGTTGCGGCAGTGGGCGATGTGGACATCCTCGTCGCCAACCTCGCCATCCGCAATCCGCGCACCCCGGTTACCGATGTGGACGAGGCGGAGTGGAGCGAGGTGTTTGCCGCGCTCGTCGATCCCTTGCCGCGCCTGTGCCGGGCGGTGTTGCCGGCCATGATCGCGCGGCGGTCCGGCAAGATCCTGCTCATGGGCAGCGCCTCGGCCCTGCGTGGTATCAAGGGCGCCACCACATACAGTGCGGCCCGCGGCGCCCAGCTTGCCTATGTGCAGTCACTCGGCGTCGAGGTGGCGGCCCACAACGTGCAGGTCAATGCCATTGCCCAGAACTTTGTGGATAACCCCACCTACTTCCCGCCCGAGGTGCAGTCAGACCCGCGCTTCCAGGACCGCCTGAAACGCGAGGTACCCCTGGGCCGTCTGGTGAGTGCCAATGAGGACGCGGAATTTGCCGCCTACCTGTGCAGCGACGCTGCCAACTGCTTTGTCGGGCAGGTGTTCCCCGTGTGCGGGGGATGGGTGCAGCGCTAGCGCCGTGCCTGCTGCTCACAAACCCTTTGTCGGGTGTCGCTTGACCGCAGCCTGCGGGGTCTTTGTTCCCGTTGTTTTCGGATCACGTGCTTCGAGTTCGTAGGCGGCGACGTAAATGCCAATGGATGACGTCCTGATGAGCATGTGGATGTCTTCCGGGGTAAACACGATCAACACGCCTCCCTCGGTGTGTCTGTAAATTGAAGCGCGTTCCACCGAGATGTAGCTGCTCTTCCTGGATGCCGCAGACTGGAAGGCAATGACGTGACCGGCTGTCGCGAAGAACGCCCCGACATCCTCGGAGGGGCACAGCCGGGAGAGCACGGGCTCGCAGAACTTGTAGAAAAACACCTGATAGCCGCTGGTGCGAAGTGCTGCTCTGAGTTGCTTCACATCCGCTTCATTCTCCGAAGACGCCACGACGAATATGCGTTTGTGCCGGGGTGTGTCGAGCCAGGGGACAACAAGCGGAGCCAGTTGTTTGTCCAGGCCCTCAAGATGGGCTTGACCACCTCTTGCTCCCACGAGGAAGTCCTTGCCGAAGGTCTTGGCACTGGTTGTGGCAAGCGTGATGCTCGGCACCCTTGAGCGCCCTTCCGACAGCTTTTGCAGGAGATGGCGGCGTTCAGGTTGCGCTTGAGAGGGGTGGGAGGCGACGTACTCGATGGTGGCCTTGCCCTTCCCGTGCGTGAAGAAGGCCTCGTCGAGCAGGGTCTTGTTAGTGCCGGAAGCCAGATCCGGCATGGCGGACACGAGCAGTCGCCGTGTCGACCTTTCCTCAGTCA
>JAKORR010000162.1 GCA_029777735.1 Armatimonadota bacterium
GGTAAAACCGCAACGTAGTAACACCAAGGCCCTGCTGCAGGGATGTCAGCAGGGCCTCATCGACACTCATGTTCCACGGGCCCGAAGCAGCCTGGTCAACAATCAAACGCCACGGCCGACTCATTATGGCCCTTCACTTCCCAAACGGGGCCGTGTCTGGCCTCTCTGCCCCCTGTAACGCTACTCGTCTTCGTCAAAGAACAGGTCCTCATCCTCCTCCAGGTCCAGCTCCTCCAGGTCCTCGTCCTCCTCCTCTGCCAGCTCTAGGGTAGACATATACTGCTCGTAGGTCAGCAACTCGTTCGGGTCATACTCCTCGCTCGGTTTGACCGCAATCAGCCAACCCTCGCCGTAGGGATCTTCGTTGATTGTCTCTGGAGCATCCACAACGTCATCGTTGCGCCGCGTCACCTTGCCAGAGAGAGGGGCGACCAGGTCCTCGACAGCCTTTGCCGACTCCACGGTGCCAAAGGGCTCGCCGCGGGTGATCTCAGTGCCCACCTCAGGCAACTCGCAAAAGATGATCTCGCCCAGTTCATCCTGCGCATACTCTGTGATACCGATGACTAGCTCATCTCCCTCATCCCTCACCCAGGTATGGCTCTCGTCAAACCTCAAGTCGTCAAGTTCCATTACCTGTGTCGCCTCCTTGCCCGAGACATGCCCGAGCGGTAACGGCTGTGTTTCGCGGCCTCAAGGCCCTCTCACAGTGCCTACTATCTGTCAAGCTTGGCTGTCTGTGATGGCCTGGCAGGCGTCCATCGCGCCCACTCCTCGCCCACCGATTCCCTCCAGACCTTCAAGGCGGCGACGATGATAACTGCCGCCACCAGCCAAGTCAACACTTAACTGCCGCCGCGGTCAAGCCCCCTTTCTCGGAATCCGCAGGCTGTGCTCCCAGCCATGCGGATCGGAGACCCACCGGTGCCAAGCAGGACCAATGCCTCTTTGCTCAAAGAACGCCGGCTTCGACCAGCATATCGCGGAACAACATGGCATTCTGGACTGCCTGAGCCTGATAGTGGTTGTTGAAGAAGGCATAGACCGCCTGCGCTTTGCCGGCCAGCTCTGCAACCTTGGGCATCCACTCCGAAAGCTCTTCGCGGCTGTAGAGGTAGTCATAGCGTTCCCAGGCCTGTTGGTGCTTCCACCACTTCCGGGCATTGCGGCCGTGGAACCGGACGTATCCTATATCCCCCGTCAGGCGCGCTATCGGCGGCACCAGCCCCCACAGCTGGGGCTGGTCGACGCAGCAGAAACCCAGGCCCAGACTGTCCAGCAGCTTGAAGGCCTCCTCCCTAATCCAGCTTGCGTTGCGAAACTCAACCACCGCGGGCAGTCCCTCTAAGAGGGCTGCCATCCTGCGGATCCAGCCCACGGCCTCGCGGCTCGGCTTGAAGGACCACGGGAATTGCAGAAGCACCGGCCCGAGCTTTCCCTGCTCTACTAGTGGCGTCAGCGCCCGTCTGTAGTCCTCGAAGGCTCCCTCTTCAGCCGAACGCTCGTGCGTCATCGAACTGTGGGCTTTGACGGCGAAGGAGAAATCGGGGCCGACTCTGTTTGCCATGGTCCCCAGCGTCGCCGCGTCAGGCATGCGGTAGTAGGTGTAGTTGACCTCGACGGCATCGAAGACCCTGGCGTAGTAGCCGAGGAAGTCGCGCTTGTCCAGGTCGGCCGGGTAGAAGGGTCCGACCCAATCGTCGTAGCTGTACCCGCTAGTCCCGACGTATACGTGGGCCATGATTGCCTGCCTCACGTCTATCAGCTGGGCGGCGTGCCACAGTCACTACGACGTCGTCCTAGTCGCCTCGCCCTGGGTCCTTCTTTCCCACTGGTGGCACATGCAGTGGTCTGCCAAGCAGGCAGAGCGCTGCCTCGTGGATGGCCTCGGCGAAGGTCGGGTGCGACTGGATTGTGTCAGCTACCTCATCTGCTGTCGCGCCCATCTCTACCGCCACTGCCAGCGCCGACACTAGCTCTGATGCGCAGGGACCCACCACCGCACCGCCAAGGATTTGCCCGCTCTCGGCATCGGCGATGAGCTTGACCAGCCCTTCGCGTTGGCGCGTGGCTGCAGCTCGCGAATTGGCGGAAAAGGGGAAACTGCCCACCGATATGGCCCGTCCGGCGGCCCGGGCTTCCTTCTCCGTCATGCCCACGCGGCCGATCTCGGGGCGCGAGAAAATGCAGGCCGGCACGCAGTCGTAGTTGACATGCCCGCCGTCCCCTAGCGCGTTTTCTACTGCCGCCACAGCCTCGTGCGACGCCAGGTGCGCCAGGCCCGCGCCGCGCAGGCAGTCTCCGGCCGCGTAGACACCAGCTACGTTTGTCTCCAGCTTCTCGTTAACCTTGATGCCCGGCCGGTCCGTCTCGACGCCAACTTCCTCCAAGCCGATATCGCGAATCGCGGCCTGCCGCCCAACAGCTACAAGAATCGCGTCATATTCACCCACTGCGCACTCGCCTTCACACTCGTACTCTACGTGCTTGCGCCCTTCGGCGTTCCTTACACCAAGGACCCTCGTACCGACGTGCACATGCACGCCCTTCTTGCGCATCGCTCGGTCCACGACCTCCGCGACGTCTGCATCCTCCGTGGGTGCGATCTGAGGCAGCATCTCGAACAGGCTAACCTTGGTCCCGAGCTGTGCGTAGATGTAGGCGAACTCGCACCCCAGGGCACCAGCACCCACCACTGCCAGGGTCGTGAAGGGCCCCGGTAGGTCCACGGCCTCGTCGCTGCTGAACACGCCGGGCGAGTCCAGCCCGGGTATGGGCGGCAGTAAGGGCGTCGATCCCGTGGCCAAAAGAACCTTGCGGCCTCTGATCATAGTCGGGCTGCCGTCGGCAAGGGTGACCTGGATGTCGTTTGGGCTGAGCAGCCTCGCCTGACCCACGAACTTGGCGACCCCATTGCCATCCAAGAGCATTTCCACTCCCGACACCAGTTGCTTGACGGCGCGGGTCTTGGCCTTGCGGATCCCTTCCCAGTCCACTCGGGGCTCGCCGAAGGTGATGCCAAAGGCCTTAGCGTCTCTGGCAATCTCCAAGGCCTCAACGGCATGTATCAGGGCCTTAGACGGTATGCAGCCTCTGTTTAGGCACGTGCCGCCCCAGGAGTCCTTCTCAACAACGGCTACCGACCCGCCGAGCTGGGCCGCACGGATCGCCCCAACGTAGCCCGCCGGACCGCCACCGATGATGACCAGGTCAAACTCTCCCTCTGCGCTCATTCGCTGTCTCTCCCTACTTCACGAAAGAGTCTCAGGTATTCAGGCGCCGCGGCTACTCGCGACGGCTGTGTGTTCTCTGGGCCGGTAGTTTACACTGCTTTGCCGCCAAAGTCTCGGCCCTGGGCAGTTGGACGATGGGCACTTTGAGGGAATGCCGCTCAGCTTGAGCCGATCGCAAGCCGCCCTTGACCATAACCGCTGCTGGCTCTACTCTTTGCTTCTGCGGCCCACTCATGGGCATTGGGCCACGGTTCACCTGGCTTACAGGAGGTGATTCCTGTGCGGATTCTCGTTCTCGGCTGTGGACTGCAGGGCAGGGCCGCTCTCCATGACTTGGCGCGTTCGGACGAGGTAAAGGCTGTTGTTGTCGCCGACAGCCGTCCAGACGCCGTCGCCCGCTACGTGGAATCCCTCGGCAGCAGCAAGTTCAGCGTGGTGCCCTTGGACGCCTCCGACGCCGCACAGGTGCGCTGTGTGGTCGGTGGCGAGCACGATGTAGTGATCGATTTGTTGCCGCGCCAATTCATCGGCTTCGTGGGTGAGGCGGCTGTGGATGCTGGAGTTCATCTGGTCAATACGTACTACGACTACGACCTGCGCCCCCTATCGGACGCAGCCCGTAGCCGAGGTGTCACACTCCTGCCCGAGTGCGGGATGGACCCTGGCATCGACCTCGTGTTGGCCGCCGAAGCCGCGCGACGTCTGGACGAAGTGCACGCCCTGATCAGCTATGGCGCCGGCTTCCCAGAGCCCTCGGCCGCGAACAACCCGCTCAAATACAAGATCAGTTGGACCTTCGAAGGTGTGCTCAACTCTTACTACCGCTCTGGTTGCCTCATTCAAAACGGCCAGGTGGTTGAGGTGAGCGCCGACGAGATGTTTGCTGAGCACCTAGTTCACATCCTGGACGTACCCGGGCTGGGCCAGTTGGAGGCCTTCCCCAACGGCGACGCGGCGTACTACGCCGAGAAGCTTGGCCTGCGTGACCAGATCCGTGACATGGGCCGATACACGCTGCGCTGGCCAGGTCACTGCCGCCTCTGGAAGGCCCTGGTAGACCTGGGCTTCCTAAGCGACGATCCCGTGCCCGGCCTGCCGGCAGAGGTTACGCCTCGTCGCTTCCTGGCGGCCCTGCTCGAACCCCAACTTCAGTATGCGCCCCACGAGCGCGACGTCGCCCTGCTGCGGGTGGAGGCCCGAGGCCTCCGCGACAGCCGAGAGCGGCGTCTGGTGCTCCAGGTCATCGACTACCGCGATCTGGAGACTGGCCTGTTTGCCATGAACCGCACCGTCGGCTACACAGCAAGCATTGTGGCGCAGATGATTGGGCGGGGCGAGATCACTGAGCACGGTCTACTCTCGCCCCTGTACCACGTGCCCTATGAGTCCTTTACCGCTGAGTTAGCCCGTCGCGGCATCACTGTAACCGAGGAAGAACAGTAGACGCAGCGCGGGCTCCCGTGTCATGGCGCGGGACGTGGAGGAAAGGTTGGAGGGATGCTGGAAACAGCTGCCACCCAGACATGACAGGGGAGGTGCCGACTCCGTGTCCCAGGAAACTATGACGCCGGTGGAACGATGGCTCGCTGTTCTGCGCCGCGAGAAGCCTGACAGGA
>JAKORR010000163.1 GCA_029777735.1 Armatimonadota bacterium
ACAAGGCTTCGATAGCTCCTAACGGAAGGGTGATTCCGATGCGCAGAGGCTTTACGCTTATCGAGCTCCTCGTCGTGATCGCGATTATCGCGATCCTTGCTGCGATCCTCTTCCCCGTCTTCGCCCGCGCCCGCGAGAAGGCCCGCCAGGCCTCCTGTCAGAGCAATCTCAAGCAACTCGCCCTGGCCTACATCATGTACTCCAACGACTACGAGGAGAGGTTCCCAACCGACTGGGTCACCCAGCTCGGCGGGACACCCTGGACAGACCGCTACACCTGGCGCGCCATGATCTTTCCCTACGTCAAGAACCTCCAGGTGTTCAACTGCCCTAGCGCTCCCGAGTACAACTACGCGGGTGCGCTGGCGGGCCAGTGCGTCAACGGCGAGGGCAATATCCCCGGTGGCTACGGCGACAACTGCATCCACTGGGCAAGTGGCCCGCCAGAGCCGCCCGGCACGAGGTGGGCCCATCAGGTCGAGATCCGCTCGCCCGCCGAGCTCATCATCCTCGGTGACAGCGGCGACGTCACCGGCCACCAGATCTCCTACAACCCCAACACCCTCGGCTTCGTTCGTAGTGATGCCTCTGGCCGTCGGCACAACGACGGCTGCAACTATGCCTTCGCCGACGGTCACGTCAAGTGGCTCGCACCTTCTTCCATCGATGATAGACCGGACAAGTGCTTGTGGGCCATCAGTGGCAGGGGAGACATGTAGCGGCTGGTCCCATACCCGCGCGCGAGGCTTGCTAGGCGCGCGCGAGCTGAGGTAAAAGCAGTGCACCTCCTCAGGCCGACGGCCCGCCGGCCGAGGCAGTCTGGAAATTAAGTTATGAGTTTGGCTATGGTGGTGATCGAGTTCTAGGAGGTGTGGCCAGAATGGTTTTCAGCACAAGACGGCCTAGTGGGTTCACCTTGATTGAACTGCTGGTTGTGATAGCGATTATCGCTATCCTTGCTGCGATCCTCTTCCCCGTCTTCGCCCGCGCCCGCGAGAAAGCCCGGGATGCCTCTTGCCTAAGCAACCTCAAACAGATAGGCCTCGCACTGATGATGTACGTCCAGGACTATGATGAGTGCTGGCCGAGTATGCGCGTATTCCCACCCTATACCACCGACTACGCCACCTCCCCGTGGTGGTGCCTCAGCCAGAACCGGGGCATCGCCTCGCTCCTGCAGCCCTACGTCAAGAACCAGGGGATCTTCTGGTGCCCCAGCGATGCGTCCGCACGGTCCACCGCTCCCGAGGCGACCTTGTCCTATGAGTACCGCTGGGTCGTTGCCTCGCAGACTCGAACCATGACAGTTGCTGAGTCTCACTTCTGCAGACCCGCTGAGCAGGTCGTGTACCACGAGCGCTTCGACTTCCACCACGGTCGTTGGGGGCTGTACCAGCAGGCTCCACCTCTGGGTCAGCCCATCTGCAACGCCATCTACGCCGACGGCCACGCCAAGGTGTGGAAGCTCCCCGCGCGCAGCGGCGAATGGGTCTACGACGCTCACTGGTTCCACTACGGCAGCAACACTAGCGACGTGCGTTACGGCTGGGACTAGGAAACCCCCGCCCGAGGGGCAGCCCAGTTTCATCGATCGATGTATATCCGCCTAGCGATCTTGCTGGGGGCAAACGTTGGCAATCAGGCGTCTATGACGACGCAAACCACAAGGAGGCGTATCGCTATGCGTAGAGGTTTTACACTTATCGAGCTCCTCGTCGTGATCGCGATTATCGCGATCCTTGCGGCGATTCTCTTCCCCGTCTTCGCCAGGGCTCGCGAGAAGGCCCGCCAGGCCTCCTGTCAGAGCAATCTCAAGCAACTCGCCTTGGCCTACATCATGTACTCCAACGACTACGAGGAGAGGTTCCCAACCGACTGGGTCACCCAGCTCGGCGGGACACCCTGGACAGACCGCTACACCTGGCGCGCCATGATCTTTCCCTACGTCAAGAACCTCCAGGTGT
>JAKORR010000164.1 GCA_029777735.1 Armatimonadota bacterium
CGTAGCCTGGTTGGCGAGCACGAAGACTCAGGAGCCGCGAGTTCATGCCCATGAGGTGCTCCCGGGGATCGGCGCCGACAGAAGCCGCAGAGGTTCTACTCCCAAGCGCTCCGCGATGCGCTCGAGGCTCTGAAGAGTCAGGTTCCGCTCGCCGCGCTCAAGGCCACCCATGTAAGTGCGATGCACTTGCAGGACTTGCGCGAGCGCCTCCTGGCTGAGGCCCTGAGACTGCCGGTAGTCGCGAAGATTCAAGCCGAGTAGACGCTGAAGATCACCAGTTGACACGTGGACACCCTTGTGGGCCCGCTACTCATCAGTCCACAGACTCATAAGTAGCAAATCGTCCGGACTGGCATGGGCTCGGCACTAAGTGCGGAGAGCCGTGGTCAGAAGGTGACCACCGGGCCATGGACTCGTGCTCTGCATTGTGTTGTCGTTAGCAAGAACCACTGTCTGCCCTGGCCGGCAGGATGGCGGCCGTGGACACAACACTCCTGAACACGATCCTCTCGACGGGATCACTCACGATCTCGACTGCTGCGCTCTGGGTCGCCTACCGTCGACCCTTCCTCGACCAACGCCTTCTGAACGCCCGCCAGGCCGCCACAGCAATGGCCGATGCCGCCAGATTCTGCGCGACGTCATGTGGGCCGCTGCAGCTAGCGCACCGGATGACAGTGTTGTCAGGTCTGCGACGTACGCCGCGAGACGGGCATGCTTGGCTCATCGCGCGATCTTGCCGCGTGGCCTCCGAGGTCTCTCAAGAGAGGTCACCGCAGCAGCCACGAACTATTTCGGCGGCTCCTCCGTGGACGCGATCGAGCCGTGCTCTCACACCTTGCCGCTCTCCCCGCATGAGCGCTACTGGTGGGATGTGAGCGTCACCTACCTGGACTACGTCCTCGACACTCTCCAGCGCTGGCAGGAGAATCCGAGCCGCCGACGAGTCGAGTTTGTCAGGTTCCATGAATGGCGGCGGGACGAGGATGCCTGCTACCGCGAAAGCAAGGCTGCTCGGGCCGCGCTGGAGGCCGGCCCGTACTGCACCTGCGAGCACAGTGCTGATGCGGTGGGCGAGCCGCAGGCCGGGAGCGCGGACCTTGAACTCGACACCGGGGGCTGAACCCTTCGGCGCCAGCTGGGTGGGTGTTGGTCGGTCGTCGGCCCGCCCTGCGGCTCCGAGGTTTATCGGCGGAGATGTGGCCGAGGCCGGGTTTCGGAACCTGTCGGATCCGGCGTTGTTCCACGTATGTTCCACGCGGGCCACCTACAAGCCCGTAAAGTGCCTCTGGCAAGGTATTATAGTTGTCGGGCTGACAGGATTTGAACCAGGAGATGAATCCGGGCCTGACAAGGCGATTGCGGCTCGCTGACTAGGGGCGATAGCTGGCACGACTCGTCACCAGTAGCCACGATTTGCCACAATTCGGTAGCCTAAGGCCCACGATAGGCCCACGGACCGTGGGCCTCATCCTGTCAGCCCAGCGCAGGCGAAGGAAGGCCCCATGGCAACCACCCGTCGCAAGCCTTCGTCAGGGAGCAACGTCACACCGCTGCGGCGTGACCTCACCGCTCAACAGCTTGAGGAGACCAAGGAGAAGACCGCCCGCCGGTCCTTCGGCCGGATCGACCAACTCCCCTCCGGGATGTTCCGGGCGCGCTACCCCGACCCCGAGGACCCCCACCGGCGAATCGCCGCTGACACCACCTTCCAGACCAAGACCGACGCCGCTGCCTGGCTGTCGCGTAAACAGGCCGAGATCATCGAGCACCGGTGGAAACCGGCCCCGCCCGCCGAACGCGACAAGATCACCTTCGCCGACTACTCCGCCCGCTGGATGAAGAACCGCGACCTGTCCCCCAAGACCCGCGCCGAGTATCAGCGGGCACTCGACGGGCGCCTCACCTACTTCAAC
>JAKORR010000165.1 GCA_029777735.1 Armatimonadota bacterium
AGGAAGCGGGCCTCGGCGGGCGCGTAGAGGCGCAGTGACGCCGCCAGCCACCGGCCACGCGGCTCGGACGGCGCTGCGGTCTGGTAAGTGTCGCCCGGCACGACGAGATTGCCCTCGGCGGCGAGCACTCGCACGTATAGACCACAGCCACTACCCGACACAGGAAAGGTCTTCCATCGGAGCTCGTAGACCCCTGCCCCAGATATTGGGACCCGTGCGGCAGTGACGTTCGACCCGGCCTTCGTGCTGTCGTCCACGATCTTTAGCGAGTGCGTGCCCGAGGCCGCCTGCTCAGTCGACACGATGCCCAGGCACCCCTCCGGGAAGAACCAGCCTCTCACGCCGTCCTCGAAGGACCCGTTGACCAGGGGCAGGGACACGGGCTCAGCTGCCGCGGGCGAGAGGACCAACAGCGCGCCGACGAGGGCAGCCGTGAACGCAGACACGGGCCCTTCGGCGCAGGGACGAGACGGTCGGTACTGATCCGAAGGCACTCCCGAGCTCGGCATCGGCATCACCTTAGGGTTGAGAACGGCTCCTATCGTCTTTGATAGGATACAGGGCCCGTGAGTCGGTTCCTTTGACGCGCCGCGAATCCTTGCCTGAAGCCCGCGTGGCCGCTTCGATGTCGCGTCTGCCTGTATCGGAAGGGCAGAGACCTGCGGGTGGCGAATACTCCAAGCCGTGTTCAAGCCTTGCGAGGAGGAGTATCCGATGACCAACAAGGAGCGAGTCTACGCGGCCCTGTCACACGAGCAGCCCGACAGGACGCCCTACCAGATAGGCTTCACGCAGAAGGCCCTCGCCGCGATGGTCGATCGTTACGGCAGCAGTGACTTCCTCGGTCTCATCGACAACTGCATCCACGGCGTTGCCGCTAGGCCTGGGCCCAAGGAGCGCTGGCTCGACGAGAATACCTGGCAGGACGAGTTCGGTGTGCAATGGGATCGGAGCATCGACCGCGACATCGGCAACGTATGCAACCGCGTGCTGGCCGAACGCAACCTGAACGCCTTGGAGCTACCGGACCCACACGCACCAGGTAGGTTCGAAGGCTTCACGGAGCAGGTGGCGGCCGGCGAGGGCAGGTTTGTGCAGTTCGGCATCGGGTTTTCGCTGTTCGAGCGCGCCTGGACGCTGCGTGGCATGGAGAACCTGCTCATGGACATGATCGAAGCGCCTGACTTCGTACACGAGCTGCTGGACGCAATCTGCGAGTACAACGTCGCGCTCGTGCGTGAGGCAGTGAAGTACAACATCGATGCCGTGCACTTCGGCGATGACTGGGGGGCGCAGAGAGGGCTGCTGATGGGCCCGGAGCGGTGGGCCACCTTCCTCAAGCCGCGGCTGGCGCGGCAGTATGGGGCTGCGAAGGAAGCGGGGAAGTTCGTCACGATTCACTCTTGCGGAAAGGTGCAAGAGGTCTTCCCACAACTGATCGAGATAGGACTGGATTGTTTTAATCCCTTCCAGCCAGAGGTAATGGATGTCTATGAGATGAAGCGAGTTTACGGCGACAGACTCAGCTTCTGGGGCGGCGTCAGCACCCAGCGGCTGCTTCCCTACGGAACGCCCGACGACGTGCGCGCCGAGGCCCGCCGCTTGATGGCCGAGATCGGCAGAGGCGGGGGCTATATCATCGCGCCGGCCCACTCGATTCCTGGCGATGCCAAGCCCGAAAACATCATGGCACTGATTGAGACTGTCAATGACCAGTAGGCGGGCTGCGGTCTAAGGGGTAGACGCCGGATGGTGCTAGTCAGTGCTCGGTTGTCACATGATGCTGTTGTGACGCCGACAAACTCCAGCCGAGGTGATGAGCTTGAGCGGATCCGAGCGTAAGGAACAGGATGCGACCGGAGGCCTAATGGGACGTGTCGTAGTTCTGGCAGATCTGGTGGACTACCAGGAGGAGGCAATCGTTAGCCGTACGATTATCAACCAAGACATGGGCACGGTGACCCTGTTTTCCTTCGCCCAAGGCCAAGCGCTGAGCGAACACACCGTGCCCTATGATGCGTTGGTGTACGTAATAGACGGCGAGAGCGAGGTAACGGTGAGCGGCAAGGCTATGTGCGTGAGGACTGGCGAGATGCTGATCATGCCTGCGAATGAGCCGCACGCGCTCAGGGCGGTCGAACGGTTCAAGATGCTGTTGGTGATGATCCGAGCCTAGGAAGGCCGCTGCCTACGCGCGGCGGCAAGCCTTCGCAGGAGGCAGTCAACGTGTCACCGGATGACACGGGATCCCCGGTACGGCTGCGTGAATACACTCCCAGGAGGCGACGGATGGGCGGCCGTAGAGCTATTCTTGGACTTGCAGTGCTGACCGTAGCTGTTGTGACGTTCCTGATGGCGGCCCAAGCTGCGGCCGACGTGGAGTCCAGACGCGCCGGAAATGTGGTGTTGCTCAGCAATGAGCGCACTACCCTGCGGTTAGACCTGACCCGCGGCGGCGCGATCACGTCGCTGCTGGACAGAGACACGGGTCAAGAGTTCATAGCGGAGCAAAAGGAGCCACGTCTGTTCCAGGCAGTGTTCTCGGAAAAGGGCAACATGAGCGAC
>JAKORR010000166.1 GCA_029777735.1 Armatimonadota bacterium
AGCGGGAGCGAAGATGCACTTCCGGGCTAGGCTCGCGAGGTCCTGCCCCGCCACGCGCTCGATGATATAACCGAGGAGGATAAAGCCGAGGTCAGAATAGTGGAATCGCTCGCCCGGCGTGTAATCGAGCGGCATCCGGCAGACATCCGCGACGACGGCTTCGAAACGCGAGGTGCGGTCGGAAGCATCGGTCGGCGGCTGAGCGAGATAGTTCTTCCACGCGGGTAGCCCAGTGGAGTGGGTAAGCAGGTCGCGCACCAAGGCGCCATCGCGCCCGTCCCCCGTGAAGGCTGGCACATAGACGCCGACGGGTTCGCCAAGTGCCAACGTGCCCGCCTCGACTAATTGCATCGCGAGCGTCGCAGTGACGAGAGGCTTGGTAAGCGAAGCCAGGTCGAAAAGGGTGTCGAGCTGCATGGGCTGCCGCGAGGGTACGAGGCGCCGAGCCCCGGCGGCAACCGCCAGAAGGACCTCATCACCGCGTCCGGCAAGCACCACACCGCCGGGGACCTGTCCTCCAGCGACAGCATCCTTCAGCACTCGGGCCGCGTGGTCGAGATCGCCCATGAGAGGAAGCCCACTGCTTACCTGGCAAGAGCTTCGGCGCGGACCGCCGCCACGGCGACGACGTTGGCTATGTCTTCGGGCGTCGCCCCGCGTGACAGATCCATGCCGGCCTTGGCCAGCCCTTGCAGTAGCGGGCCGTAGGCGCCCGCGCCACCAATGTACTGGGTCAACTTGTAGGCTATATTGCCTGCGTCCAAGTCCGGAAAGATCAGAACATTAGCTCGCCCGGCCACCTCGCTGTCCGGGCACTTGCGCCGGGCGACTTCCGGACACACCGCGGCGTCTCCTTGCAGCTCGCCGTCGATGTGCAGATCGGGACGCAGCTCCTGCGCGATACGCGTAGCCTCGCGCACCTTCTCGACATCCGGGTGATCGGCACTGCCATGAGTGGAGAAGGACAGCATAGCCACATAGGGCTCGGCTTCGAGGTAGAGCTCGCAGCTCTCGGTGCTGGAAATGGCGATGTCCGCAAGCTGTGCAGCTGTCGGTTGTGGTAGCAGGCCCGCGTCGGCGTAGATAAAGGCGCCCTTTACCCCTAGATGCGTGGCCTGGGTGGTCATTACAAAGCAGCTTGACGCCGTCTTCACGCCCTCCTGTGTTTTCACGATCTGCAGCAGCGGGCGGACCGTGTCGGCCGTAGTATGGGACGCGCCAGCCACGCAACCATCTATCTCACCGAGCTTGAGCAGACATGCCGCACAGTACAAGGGGTCCAGAACCTGTTCGCGGGCCTGGTCGTAGGTGACACCCTTATTGCGACGCAGATCGGCATAGAGCCGCGTGCAGGCCTCGTGCACTTCGGGGTCGTGAGGATCGATGATGCACATGCCGTCGAGCGAGACCCCAAACTCACGAGCCTTGTTTTCGACGACGTCGCGGGCGCCGATAAGAACCACCCTCGCCAAGCCTTGGTCGACGACCTGGCGTGCCGCTGCGTAAGTGCGCTCGTCTTCCGTCTCGGGCAAGGCAATCAATCGCTGAAAGCTGCGGGCTCGCGCCTTGATGCTGTCAAGGACATTCATGATGGCTGAGGCTCCTCATAAGTGATAATGTAAAAGAGCTGTTACAGCATCACGTGTTTGGCCCGCGGGCATAGCGGGTAGAAGATTTGTAGTAAGAGGCTGTAGTAAAGGCCTTTAGTGATCCGTGAACAAGTTCCCTCTCGAGATTCAAGTTTGGAGCGGCGAATAGCCGCCCCCTGCCCCGCATAGAGCGGCGGCGTGTTAACGCCGCCGCTTGTTTTTGCGCGATTTGCGCTCCTTCTTCCGCTTACTCCGTTCGAGACGAAAGATGACCGCCTGAACCGAGTAGGCTCCAGCGGTCAGGCCGCCCACGACCAGTACCAACACGGCGAGCAACAACAAAGGTGCGCGGTCCTGGAAAAGGTGACCCCAGAACCTGAAGACCAGCAGGAAGGCCAGGATTCCCAGAAACAGACCGACGATGGCTCCTATCAGCATGTAGATGATGTGTTGTGTTTTCGTTTCCATTGCCTTGACGGATCGAGAAAACAACTATAGGTAACAAGCCCAGAGTCTTGACCACGGCTGCGGACAGCGGGTGACTCAATACAATACTCTCTTAGGTACTACCCCGGTCGCCCTCCGAGGGCAATATACTGCGGAACGCTTGGAGCCGCAACCCAGTGTCCTATCCCCCGGGCCCAGGCCTCGAGGTCAGGCGCAGTCCTACTGCCCCGTAGAGAGCCTCGAGGAGTGTGGAATCTTTTGTCCTGCGCGGTGTGAGGCAAGGCCAAAGGTGGAGCAATTACCCTGGGATAACAGTGTTGACGAGGCGAGTCTAGGGTATTATTATTGACGATAGTACTACCCATAGTAGTTGGCGCAAGGAGGATTTCAAATGTCTCGGCTGGCGCTGGCCTCAACTGCAACCGCCGCTCTGGCGGTGTCTCTCGCTGTCACTGGCTGTGGCGGAGGAGACGATGGATGTCGCTGGCATTACCCTCAGTACCGATACCTGACCCTCTACCTGCGCGTCGAGAAGCCTAACGGCGATCCTCTACCCGGCGCCACAGTGACCATCGAGGGCAAGGAGGTCAACGGTTTGGCAGCCGGGCGCTGGTATGCCATCGGCCGAGACGGCCCGGCGGAGTGGCGCGGCTGGCTCCACAACTGGGCCGTCGAGGACTACCGAGTGCGGATCAACCGCAAGGGTCAAGTGCGCACACTGACCGTACACGTGTTCAGGGACGGCTGGGGCTGGGACGCGGCGGAAGTAGAAATAGCTGATGCCGACCCTGTCTACGTCTACGTGAGAATCATTTTCGTGCTGGGTGTTACCGGTAGCCAGGGGCCTCAGGGACCAAAGATTGAATACTTCAAATCGCCCGTATCGCTGGTGACCAATTAGTGGTGCAGGGGCTTGAATCTGCCGGTCTCAGTCGTCGGTCTCGTCGGGGGCCGGCGATTCTGTTTCGGCCCAGCTCTCGCCCCAGGCAAGGTTGCCGCACGCCGCTGTAACTTCCACACACACTAGTTTGCCGAGAATCGCCTCTGGACCGTCGTGAGAAACCCGCACGTAGTTGTCGGCGAGGCTATACAGACGGCCGTCCGGCGCCCTGCGCTCGGGTACCACCTCCAGCTGCCCCCCTACCTGAGCCTCGACGAAGGCCGCGAGCTTGGCGTCGCTGATTGCCCGGAGCGTGCGGGTGCGAGCCTTGCGGACTTCTGGCGATACCTGCCCCGGCAGTTCTGCAGCGAGCGTACCGGGCCTGGGCGAGTAGCTGAAGACGTGCAGGTAGCTGAGTGGGAGCGAGCGGATGAAGGCCTCAGTGCGGGCAAAGAGCTCGTCTGTCTCACCCGGGAAGCCGGCGATGACATCGGCACCGAGGCAGAGGCCGGGCACTCGCGTTACTAAGTCCCACACGAGGGCGGCGTAAAACGCGGTGTCGTAGGGACGGCCCATGGCCCGTAGGATCTCGTCGCAGCCGCTCTGCAAAGGAACATGCAGATGCCGGCAGAGCTTCCCATAACCGGCAAGCATCTCGGCGCGTGGGTCGAGTGCCCTTCCCCCATCGGCAAGCAACTCCACAATGCCAGGGGTAATCTCCTGTGGCTCGATGGAGCTGAGCCGCAACCGACCTACGCTCGGCAGATCAACCAGGGCATGGATCAGGCTGGTCAAGTCACCGTCGGCGTCCAGGTCGGCCCCATAGCGCCCTAGGTGGGTGCCGATGAGCACGATTTCGCTGTGCCCTTGGTCGGCCAGCAGCCGAACCTGCCGGAGTACATCGTCACGGAAGACACTGCGGGCTGGACCCCGCGCGCTGGGGATGATGCAGTAGGTGCAGCGGCTGTCGCAGCCTTCCTGAATCTTGACAAAGGCACGAGTGTGGGTCGAAAAACGCGTGATGAGAGGCCCATAGACGCCGTAAGGCAGGTCCCGGCAGGTATCCGTCGGTAGGCTAGTGTCTATCGCCCTGAGCAGCTCCAACAGGCGGTGCTTGTCACGGTTGGGCACCAACAAGTCGATCTCGGGAATGTCGGCCAAAACCTGCCGAGCAACGTCTACATAACACCCCGTCACCACGACGACTGCGTCCGGGTTGAGGCGCTTGGCGAAGCGCACAAGCCTTCGCGTGTCGCGATCGGCCTTAGTGGTGACTGTACAGGAATTGACAATGCACAGGGCGGCAGGCTGCCCCCAGGGAACAACGATGTAGCCCGCTGCTTCGAGCACCTCGCGGATCTGCTCGCTTTCGAACTGGTTGAGCTTGCATCCCAGCGTGTACAGAGCAGCACGCGGCGAAGCGCGCCCACGGCTAAGACTCTCGCGGGGGAGGACACTATTTCCTCTCGTTGCTCCTAGCTCTCCTCGGAGATCCTGCAGAAGCCAGGGGCTGGGGCCTCAAACATCTCCAGGCAAGCACGAAACACGCGGCTCCGATGGGCACTACCGGCCGCCAGCAACGCGACAAGCCCAGAGTGAGACTGCGCGGCGAGAGTCATCTGCAAGCGTCCTATTGCTCCTTCGGGAGCAGCGCTGGGCCGGGCTTGCGCACCTTGCCAGCCTTGATGCAAGAGCAGCACGCCATAATCCGGCGCGACTTGCCGTCGATAACAGCGCGCACACGTTGCAGGTTCGGCTGCCACACTCGCTTAGTCCGATGGTGCGAGTGACTAACCTTGTTGCCCGTGCCAGGCCTCTTTCCACAGATTTCGCATACGCGAGACATTGCCGTTCTTCGTCCTTCCCTGGTGTCGACTGACTTGCACAACGTAGCGATATAGTATACCGTGCAACCGCGTCTAAGGCAAGCAGTTGTCCTGGCCTGCGCGGTCTGGAGGTGCTTGTTGGGGTTGCAAGATCTCCGCCCAGGTGTTTATGGCGAATGGCTTACGATTCTGCCTCACAAAAGAATGCCACAGCAAACCTCGTGCCGGCTTACTGGCCACGCCCAGAGCTTCACATTTCTGGCACAGCTATGCCGACCGGTGTGCATTTGTCGGACGGCTGGACCCGGACTTCCAGCAACTGGGAACTGTTCCTTACGGGCATTGCTATCATGGGTCTAGGCGCAGTCTCGATGGTAGTGGCTTACCTGCTCGTGTGGATCCTTGACGGCTACACGGAAGCTCCGGCAGTGGCATTATTGATGGGCCTGGTCGCCACGCCTGAACTACCGCGATATGCCTACGTCCAGACCGGGATCAACTTGCTGGTGTTCACCTGTTTTCTTATAGTACTGCACCTGTCGCCTATGTCTGGATATCACGCTGCCGAGCACATGACGGTGACGGCTATCGAGCGGTTTGGCCGACTGGACCCCGATCTCGTGCGTCAAATGCCTCGGGCACACGCCCGGTGCGGCACTACGTTGCTGGCAGGCATCTTACCGGCACTGCTGATCTCTGCCTCCCTGTGGCCTGTGCATCCAGAGATCTCAGCCCTGATCGCAGTACTTGGGTGGACTATGCGCCAACCGGTCGGTTGGGCTCTGCAGCAGTACCTGACCACCAAGCCGCCCACGCCACGCCAACTCGAGGCAGGGCTGCGCGCCGGGCGGGCAATCCTTGAGGCCCATAAGAAAAGAGCTCACAAGCCCCAGTCCCCAGCCGAGAGCCTCTGGTCGCGGGGAATGTTGCAGATGGCCGCGGGCGTCGTAGTGGCCATGTACATCCTCGGCCTGGTGTACGACAAGCTCCACCTGTGGCTCGACTGGTGAGGATCTCCAGCACCATAGCGTAGGCAAGCGCCTCGTTCAGGGTCGGTCAGCCGTTATGCCTTGGCGTCAAGCGGTGGCGAGCCTCGGGGAAGGACGGGTTATAATGCTTCGGTTGCGGCCACAGGGGCATGACACATTGTCGCGAGCACTGTGGCTTGTTTGGCCGGAGATTGCCCAATCCGGGAGGTATCTCACCCGTTGAGAGAATCACTAAGAGAACTCGTTCGTGCTGCCC
>JAKORR010000167.1 GCA_029777735.1 Armatimonadota bacterium
CCAGCTCTGCTGTGGCCTCATCCAGGATCAAGATGCGCGGGTCGCGCAGCAGCGCTCGGGCTATGGCCACGCGCTGTCGCTGTCCTCCGGACAACCTTGTTCCACGCTCTCCAACTACTGTTTCATAGCCGTCCGGGAATTCCATGATGAAGTCGTGGGCATTGGCTGCAATAGCTGCACGCACCACTTCCTCATCGGTAGCCTCAGGACGACCATACCGGATATTGTCACGGATGGTGCCCGAGAACAGAAAGTTCTCTTGCAACACCATACCGATGTTCCGTCTGAGGAACTGGAGATTTATCTCTCTTACATCGATGCCGTCGATAAGAACTCGCCCTTCCACCGGGTCGTAGAAACGCGGCACTAGGTGCACCAAGGTCGTCTTGCCGGAGCCCGACGGCCCCACTAGCGCGAGAATCCTGCCCGGCTCGGCGTGAAGGTTGATGTCTTCCAGCACCCACTCCCCAGGCTCGTAGGAAAAACTCACATGCTCGAAATCAACCTTACCCTCGATCTTTTGTAGCTTCACCGGCTCCTTGGGCTCCGCGATGTCGGGCACCGTGTCCAAGGTCTCGAAGATCCGCTCAACGGCTGCCATGACCCAGTTCAACGTGTCGTTGACGGTGACGAGTGCGATGACAGGCCCATACAGCATCCCTAGCCACTGGTTGAAGGCCATCAGATCGCCCAGGGTCATGGTGCCCTGGTGTAGCATCCGCATGCCTCCGAAATACATGACCGCCACCGACGCCAGACCTGTGAGCAGCGAGGATATCACGCTGAGTAGCGTCCTGAGACGCGCCAGGCGAATCTGCAGCTCGATGTTGTTGCGCAGTTCCTGCACAAACCGCCTCGCCTCGTGCTGCTCTCTGGCAAAGGCCTTGACAACACGGATCCCTGAGACCGACTCGGATAGAATCCCGTAGACATCCGAGTACTGGTCTCGTGCTTCTGAAGCTGCGCGCCGGATGGGCCTTTGGAACAGCAGGAAGTTGGCGACGTACAGTGGCAGAATGGAGCAAGCGATGAGGGCCAACTGGGGGGATCGGATGAAGAGCACGGTGAGAACGCCGATCAAGGTGACCGTGTTGGACAGCATATCTACCAGGCCGCCGGACAGGGCGTACTGAACGGCGTCCACGTCGTAGAGCACCCGCGCCATGATTCGCCCGTGGCTCTGTCGCTCGAACCAGGCCATGGATAGCTTCTGTACATGCCGGAAGAGCTGGGAGCGTAGGTCGAAGATAGCACGGTTGCCGACGAAGGCCAGGATCATCGCCCGGCTGTAACCAATCATGGCCTGCGACACATGCAGGCCGAGCATCAGGCCCACAAGTGACAGGAACACCACGACCATATGGCTGCGCTGGCTGTCCTGCTGAGCCGGGGAAAGCTTGTGCCACCCGCCGAAGTTGTCAACCAACAGCTTGGTGATGTAAGGGCTGAACATCCCCAGGCCAGTGCCTATGAAGACCAGCAGCAAGGCCAAGGCTATCCGCCACTTGTAGCGGCGGGCGAAAACCATCATTCGGAAAAATAACGCCATAACCCTCTCGACCGGCCACGCCGGATGTTACCCAAGAGCTTTCTATATTATACTTACTGCTACAGATTCTCGAAAGCGGCACCGGCCAAATACAA
This sequence comes from Armatimonadota bacterium, assembly GCA_029777735.1. Classification (GTDB taxonomy): domain Bacteria; phylum Armatimonadota; class Zipacnadia; order Zipacnadales; family FEN-943; genus JAKORR01. The sequence goes on from JAKORR010000167.1 coordinate 1,645, forward strand.
GTCAAGTGTGTCGCGCCTGATCAAGGTTACAGTCTTGCCACATGAGCCCCGCGATAGTCGGCACGTCCCTGCCGCCCAGGGGCCGTGGCTCAGTGCTCCAAGTTTTCTGCGGCCGCTGGGAGTACACTCATCTGGGCTACTTCGTGCCGCAGACTTAAGTCCTTGCCCCTAGTCACCTCCTGCAGAGAGACACGAAGTGGTAAAATCTCCTCGGGGCTCCTGCCACCGGCCAGGTGGTAGTGAGGCCACCGATGCAAACTACGAGATCACCATGCAAGCCTTCAAAGTCTTATCGGAGTTCGAGCCCAAGGGAGATCAGCCCGAGGCCATAGCTGACCTGGTTGAAGGCCTTGCCTCGGGCCTGCGTGACCAAGTGTTGCTGGGTGTCACGGGGTCGGGAAAGACCTACGTGGTCGCCAAGGTAATCGAGGCGGTACAGAGGCCCACTTTGATAATCGCGCACAACAAGACACTTGCGGCTCAGTTAGCAGCCGAATTCAAGGAATTCTTCCCCAACAACGCCGTCGAGTACTTTGTGAGCTACTACGACTACTACCAGCCGGAGGCCTATCTGCCTCAAACGGACACTTACATCGAGAAGGACTCGCGCATAAATGAGGAGATCGACCGTCTTCGGCACTCGGCAACACAGGCGGTGATGACACGGCGTGACGTCGTGGTCGTGGCTTCTGTCTCGTGCATCTTTGGCCTGGGTTCTCCTGAGCAGTACGAAGAAGTGAGCCTGGTCCTTACACGTGGGGCGCAGATGGACCGTGACGACATGCTTCGCCAGCTCGTCAGCATGCAGTTCTCACGCAATGACTATGAGCCGCAGCGCGGCACCTTCCGTGCCCGCGGCGACATCGTTGAAGTTCACCCCACCGATCGCGATGAACTTGTTCGTGTCGAGATGTTCGGCGACGAGGTGGAGAGGATTCTGATTATTGACCCACTAACCGGAGAGATACTCGAGGAGCGCGGAACCGCCATCATTTTCCCGGCCACGCACTATGTGGCCAGCCGCGAGCGCATCGAGGCCGCTCTGGTCAGTATAGAACAGGAGCTTGAAGAACGGCTAGCCGAGTTCATCCGTCAGGGTAAGCTTCTGGAGGCCCAGCGCCTCGAGCAGCGCACGCGCTACGACTTGGAGATGATCCGCGAGGTGGGCTACTGCCAGGGAATCGAGAACTATTCACGGCACTTCGACGGCCGGGATTCCGGTGAGCCGCCTTATACGCTACTCGATTACTTCCCCAAGGACTTCCTTTGTGTGATCGACGAGTCGCACCAGACTATCCCGCAGTTGAGGGCCATGCACGAAGGCGACCGGGCTCGCAAGACTAGTCTGGTCGAGCACGGTTTTCGGCTTCCGTCAGCCTACGACAACAGGCCTCTAACCTTCGAAGAGTTCCAGGAACGCATCGGTCAGACCATATACGTCTCCGCGACGCCCGGGCCTTACGAGAGAGCGAAGGCCCAGCGGGTGGTGGAGCTAATTGTGCGTCCTACTGGGCTCGTTGATCCCCCCATCGAAATTCGCCCCAAGAAGGGGCAGATTGACGACCTTATCGGTGAGGTGCGGGCCACGACGGAGCAAGGCAACCGGGTGCTTGTCACGGTTCTCACCAAACGGATGGCCGAGGACTTGACTGAATACCTTGCCGAGCTGGGTATCCGGGCTCACTACCTTCACGCGGACGTCGAAACTCTCGAACGCTCAGAGCTGTTGCGTTCCCTTCGTCTGGGTGAGTTCGATGTTCTCGTCGGAATCAACCTCCTGCGCGAGGGCTTGGACCTGCCGGAAGTGGCCCTGGTGGCGATCCTTGACGCCGACGTTGAGGGCTACCTACGCTCGACGACGTCCTTGATTCAGCTCATGGGACGCGCCGCTCGCAACCTTGGTGGCCGCGTGATCATGTACGCCGACAAGGTCACGGCCTCCATGCGAGCAGCCCTGGACGAGTGCGAGCGGCGGCGCGAGAAGCAGATCGCCTACAACAAGGAACACGGCATCACTCCCCAGTCGGTTAGCAAAGCTGTCCGCGAAGTCATTCGAGGCGAAGCCGAGCGGAGCCGGGCCGCGCTCAAGCGAGTGGCGCCAAAGCTGGCCGAGGAAGCGCCTCCCGACCAGCTTTTCGAGGTGATACGGGAGTTGGAACGCGAGATGCGCGAGGCTGCTGAGCGGCTGGAGTTCGAGCGCGCTGCTGAGTTGAGGGACGAGATCGAGGAACTCAAGCAGTTGCTCTAGCTCGGCCACACCGCCGGACCTCGGATAATTCACGCCCCGTGAGTGCATCTGCGGAACGGTATATACGTCCTGGGGCACCTCTACTCGGTGGTTCTCGTTGTGGCCGAGGAAGATTAGCTGGAGCTGGCGGAGGCGCGAGGGAACCAATTCCTTGTCGAGGTGGCCGATCACCCTTAGAATCGCCTCAGCAGACCGCCCGTCCACTGCTCCGGCGACGGCGAGATAGACTGAGGTCCCCAGTCGCTGACTTGGTATGGTGAGGTCACCGTAGTATGCACGAGATACCTGCAGAGCTATCTGAGAAGCTCGCTCAGGTACCGCAGCTTCCCGGCTGCTACCTAATCAAAGGACGCGAAGGTCGTGTCCTCTATGTGGGTAAAGCGCGCGCGCTCCGCAGCCGCCTGCGGCAGCACTTCGCCGAGTCGCGTCCGACATCGGCCTGGCATGAGCATATGGTGCAGCGGGCCCAAGACTTCGATTTCATAGTCACCTCGTCGGAAGTAGAGGCTCTGATACTCGAAGCGACGCTTATCAAGAAGCACCGTCCGCACTACAACATCCGGCTTGCTGACGACAAGTCCTACCCCTATCTAGTGCTCACCGACGAGGACTATCCGCGTCTGATGATACTGCGCGATTTGCCCGAAGCGGCCGCAGTGGCCCGGCCCGGCCAGCGCAGGGGCTTCCATGACCCGAAGCGTCACCGGGTCCATTCACTGAGCGTGGGACGTATCTTTGGTCCGTACCCTAATGCCGCAGCCATGCGGCGAACCATGCGTATGGTCAGCCAGATCTTCGGCCTGCGCACCTGCAGTAGGCCTCTTGACGCGCGCTCCCCTCGGCAGCCCTGCCTGAATTACCATATGAAGCGTTGCCCCGGGCCCTGTCTTGGAACTGTGACTCCCGAGGAGTACGCAGAGCGTGTTAGCCAGGCGGCGACCTTCTTGGGTGGGCGCACCGAGAGGGTCGTACAGCAGCTTCGGGCCGAGATGCAGCGGGCTTCTGAAGCGCTCCAGTTCGAGCGAGCTGCCGTTCTGCGTGACCGCCTGAGAGCCCTGGAACGCGCAACTGAGAACCAGGTGGTTGTGTTCAATGATACTGTGGACCGCGACGTTCTCGCCGCGGCCCAGGAGACCGATCGGGCGGTTGTGGCTCAGCTCATGGTGCGCGCGGGCAGGTTGGTGCAGCAGAACCAGATGGAATTCACCCATGCGGAGAAGCACGCACCAGAGGAGGCCCTGGCTACCTTCATGGCTCAGCACTACGCGCACGGCGGCGAGGTGCCACGCGAAATCCTCGTTAGCCACGAATTGGCAGACACAGACGAATGGGAGGGCCTTTTGCGGGAACTTCGTGGCGGACCCGTGCACTTGCGGCGGCCCAGGCGTGGCAGCGCCCGTGCCCTGGTCGACATGGCACTGCGCAATGCCCAATTCGCGCTCGAACGGTTGGTGACGACGCAGGCGGAAAGCAAGCGAGCGGCACGCGCTGCGGTCGAGGACCTGGGGCAGGCTTTGCGGCTGTCTGAACCTCCCCGACGGATCGAGTGTTACGATGTGTCCAACACTGGCGGGCATCTCATCATCGGGTCGATGGTCGTTTTTGCCGACGGCCTGCCGGACAAAAAGAGCTACCGCGCCTTCCGCATACGGACTGTCGAGGAAAAACCAGACGACTATGCCGCTCTGGGAGAGATGCTCAAGCGTCGCTTGGCCCGGGCCGCTGCGGGCGACGACCGATTCCTTCCCCTGCCCCACTTGATAGTAGTTGATGGGGGCCGCGGCCAGCTTGGCGTTGCCGAGCAAGTCCTGGAGGACGCCGGGCACCAGGGTACTCTTGCACTCGCGGCCCTTGCCAAGGAGGAAGAGGCGGTCTACGTACCTGGGAAGGCCACGCCGCTGGACATGACTAGCCACACGCGGGCTCAATTCCTGCTGGAACGCGTGCGCGACGAGACCCATCGCTACGGCCTTGTGCGTCACCGGACCTTGAGGGACCGAGAGGTCACAGTTTCGCTGCTGGAGCAGGTGGACGGGATAGGACCAGAGCGCCGCAGAGCTCTGTTGCGTGCCTTTCCGTCTGTCGAGGCCATGGCCCAGGCAGGTGTGGACGAGTTGGCTACGGTCCCAGGCATAACCCGGCCGTTGGCCGAGAAGCTAAAGAGATTCCTTTTGGAAGAGCTCTCCTAGAGGACTGTACGCCTCCCTGCCGGGGACTGAGCTGTTAGCCTTCTGCAGGCACTGGCCGTCTCGGCGTACCCAGAGATTGCGCGGAGTGCACCGAGACAGGGAATGTTCGGTTTCCGCAGGATGAATCTTTCGCCGCCAGGAAACCGTCGTGAGGGCCTAGGGCAAGAATAATCACAGGGCAACCGACGTCCAGCTGGGCTCCGGAGCAGAATATCGGCCTACTTCAATGGGAAAACCAGCCACCTGCGTGCACCTGTTCCTGCCGGGCAGCGACAGCCACCAGCTGCCTTGGC
>JAKORR010000168.1 GCA_029777735.1 Armatimonadota bacterium
AAGGTCCGCATCGTGCAGCTGTTCGACGAGAAGTTCGGCGGCTTGAAGCGCTACGTGCCAGCGGCTGACCGGGTGTTGGGGCGCGACTTCGAGTGGCTTGGCGTCCGCAAGCAGCTTGACCACAACATCGACTGGCTGCAGGGCCCAACCGAATGGACCCACGTTCTCAGCCGCTTCGCCTACTGGCAGGACCTAGGCTATGCCTACTGGGCAACGGGCGACGCCAAGTACGCGGCAGATTTCGTGTACATGTTGCACGACTGGATCGCAGACAACCCGGTGCCGCGTATCCTCACCAACTCGCGCGGCCCGCACGGGACGGTTTGGCGTACGCTCGAGACGGGCATCCGTGGGGACTTGTGGTTCGACGTGATGGCGCTGTTTATGGACGCACCGGAGTTCGACGCCCAGGCCAAGTACGAGATGACCCGCTCCCTTGTTGAGCACGCTCGTCACCTACACCGCTACACCGTGGCCTTCCGCTACGGCAACTGGCAGGTGGTTGAGTGCACAGGGCTTGCAGCCATCGGTATCATGCTGCCCGAGTTCAGGGAAGCCGCCGACTGGCGCGAGCGCGCCTTCGACTACCTCGTGCAGCACATGGAGAAGGATGTCTACCCTGACGGTGCCCACTATGAACTAACGCCTGGCTACCACACCTGGGTGATGGAACGGTTCCTCAAGGCTGCGCTGCTGTGCAGAGCCAATGGCTATGAAGTGCCGGGCTTGCTGGACAGGCACGAGAAGATGTTCGAGTTCCTGATGCACATCAGCAAGCCCAACAGGCGCTTCCCGCCCTTGGGCGATGCCGGCACCGGTGGCAGCATCGAGGGCAATATGGGCTTGGGTGCGCTGCTATACAGTCGGGGCGACATGCGCTACCTGGGTACTGAAAGCGTCTTGCCCGGTTGGGTATGGCTTTTTGGCCCTGACGTGCCCGAGCGCTACGCCGCGCTGAAGGCAAGCCCTCCAGCCTTCACGTCCTCCGCTCTGCCTGTCGCCAACTACTGCATGATGCGCACGGGCTGGGAGCGGAACGACCGGTACTTGTTGTTCGACTGCGCGCGCTGGGGAGGCGGCCACAGCCACCAGGACCGGCTGCAGGTCATTCTCTACGCCGGGCGGGACCTGCTCATCGATCCGGGCATCTACAGCTACGACGAGCCACTGTCGAGGACTTACCTGCGGAAGGGCGTAGCTCACAACGTCCTGCTCATCGACGGCGGGGAGCAGCTTCAGTCCGACCCCAAGCTCCTGTCCTGGGCGACGAGCCAGGTGGCGGACTTTGCCGCCGGCGAGATCGAAGCCGATGGGCTGCGGCAGCGTCGCAGCGTCCTGTTTGTCAGACCCGACTACTGGGTCGTCGTGGATCACGTCTTCGGCGAAGGAGAGCACAAGCTGACGCGGCTATTCCACTTCCCCCTTGTCGAAGTGGCGATCGAGGGAGCCTCAGCCTGCACGCTGTTCCAGAACGGTACCAACATCCTCGTCATGGCCGCGGACGGCGCCCAGGCGGAGCAGCGCCAGGGTTGGATACCCACCGGCGGTGCCCAGGCCAAGGAGGCTCCCGTAACCGCCTTCGTTAGCCGCTCGGCTCTGCCCGTCGTCCTGGTCACGGTGCTGGCGCCCTTCGAGGAGGAGAGTGATGTACCGCAAGTGATCCGCGTCGATACCGGCTCACCTATGGCCGTGGGCCTGCGACTTACCTTTGCGGATGGGCAGACGGACCACGTGCTCATCGCGCCTGAGCCTGGCGAACTGAAGGTAGCTGGCCGGTCTGCGCAGGCCCGTGCCCTGTTCGTGCGAGAGGGCCCGCGCTCGTCGGCCGTGGGCATCGTCAACGGATCCGAAGTAAACACCCAGTAGGCTTGCGGGGCCACCCGTGCCAATTGTCATGGGTGGCCGACGGAACTTGTTAGGAGGGATGCAGGGTGCGTACCGCTCTTACAATCCTTGTAAGTCTCGTCACGGTGATGGGTGTGGACCTAAGTGCCCGGGCAGCCGAGCTGTACCCCGACCGCTGGGTCTACGTGTCTCGCAGTCTGACGAAGGACCAGGATCTTGAGGACCTTCGGGACATCGTGTCGGTGGCCTCCGCCCATGGCCTCAACGGCATGCTCTGGGCAGGAGGCGCCGACAGCCTGAGTCGTTGGGACGCTCAGCGCCTCGAACGACTGGAGCAAATGAAGCGTATCTGCGCCGAGGCCAACATCGAGATCATCCCGCTAGGCTTCTCAGTGGGCTACGGCGGGGGTGTACTGGGCTTCAACCCAAACCTGGCCGCCGGGTTGTTCGTGGACAAGGCGCTGTTCGAGGTAGCGGGGGGGAGGGCGCAGGTCGTGCCTGACCCACCGTTGACACTCGAGAACGCCGGATTTGAGCAATTCAAGGACAACACCCTTGTCGGCTTCCGCTTCCACGACAAGCCAGGCCAGATATCCTTTGCCGACCGGGAAGTCTTCCACAGCGGTGCGGCTTCGCTGCGCTTCCAGGATTTTGGCGGTCCTGACAATCCGCACGGCCACGCCCGCGTGATGACCACGGTCACGGTTCGCCCGCGTCGCCACTACAGCGTAAGCGTGTGGATCAAGACTCAGGACCTACAGCCGACATCGGCCTTCGCCCTGCAGGTGTACAACGAGAAGGGCAATATCGGCAGCCTACGGCCGGCGCTGCAGCCCACGCAAGACTGGACACAATTGAGATACGTATTCAATAGCCTCGGTAGCGAGGAACTGCGGATCTACGTTGGCCTGTGGGGT
>JAKORR010000169.1 GCA_029777735.1 Armatimonadota bacterium
AATGTACTCCTGCTCCTTCAGGTAGATGACTACTGGGTGTGGCGTGGCCTCGTCGATCTCTCGGGAGTGCGCGCCTTCCAGCCCACAGACATCGCGAGCGAACTCGATGACCGCGGTCTGCAGCCCCAGACACAAGCCCAGGTAGGGCAGACAGTTCTCGCGCGCGTAGCGTACGGCCTGAATCTTGCCTTCGATGCCCCTCTGCCCGAAACCTCCCGGCACCAGCACACCATCCACATCGGCCAAGAGCTTCTCAGGACCCTGATCCTCAACATCCTCTGAGTCAACGTACTTGATCTCAACCTCGGTCTCGTGGGCGGCGCCAGCGTGGCGCAGCGCCTCCGTCACCGACAGGTACGCATCATGCAAATCCATGTACTTGCCCACCATCGCGATACGGGCCGTGTGCTTGGGGTTGTAGATGCGCTCCAGCATAGCTTCCCAGGCTGCCAAGTCTGGCTCGCACTGGGGCAATCCCAGGCGTTCCAGCACTCGCTCAGCGATGTGCTGGTGCTCCATGTGCATGGGTATCTCATACAGCGACTTGCGGATGTCGATGCCTTCGATGATCGCCTCGCGTCTGAGGCCGCACATTTGGGCGATCTTGTCGCGCATGGCGTCGCTAAGCGGATACTTGCTGCGGCACACCAGCACGTCGGGCGTGATGCCCGAGCGCAGAAGCTCCCTGACGCTGTGTTGAGTAGGCTTAGTCTTCAGCTCCCCGACCGTGTCGAGATAGGGGATAAGGGTAACATGCACGTAGCAGCAGTTCTCACGCCCGTGGTCGAAGACCATCTGGCGAATGGCCTCAAGGAAGGGCTGGCCCTCGATGTCACCCACCGTGCCACCGATCTCTATGATCACTACCTCCGCTCTATGATGCCTGCCCACCTGGCGAATGCGTTCCTTGATCTCGTCAGTAATGTGTGGCACCACTTGGACCGTGTGGCCCAGATAGTAGTTACCGTCTCGTTCCTTACGGATGACTTCACCGTAGACCTGCCCCGTGGTGATGTTGGACCACCGACTCATGTCCTCGTCGACGAAACGCTCGTAGTGTCCCAGGTCCAGGTCAGTCTCCGCCCGATCGTCAGTCACGTACACCTCGCCATGCTCGAAGGGGTTCATTAGTCCCGCGTCGGTGTTGATGTACGGGTCGATCTTAGTGAGCGCCACTCGATAGCCGCGGCTCTTGAGCAGTAACCCCAGCGAGGCCGTGGTTATGCCCTTACCAATGGCCGATACAACACCGCCTGTCACGAACACGTATTTAGTCTGTTGCTCTGTCTTTTGAGCCTGCGGCATTTGAAATGTGCTGTCCTCCTGCACCTTGGGGCCTCAATCCGAAATACAAAAGCTATTTGTAGGAACCCTCTCGACGAGTTCTACCGTCCTCCACTTCTGTAGCTTACGGGGGCCGTCGCCGCGTTCATTCAATCTTCCTGAAGTGCTCTTGGCACCCACGGGCTCCAGCTATTGAGGCTTGTCCTCGCCCTCTTCGACTTCCTCGTCCTCGCTGAGGTCCACGGATAGCTCTCTTGCGGTCTCCGACGAATGCTCCTCTTGACTGGCTTCCACAGTCGTCTCCACCCCTGCCGGCGCAGCGCCCTCCGCGGCCTCAGGGGCGGCTTCGGTTGTGACCTCTGCCCCGGATCCCTCGGCCTCCTCCGGCTCGACCAGAAGGTCCTCGTCCTCCACTTCCATGAGCTGGATCTCGGGCCTGCTACTCTGGCGCTTGATGTCTTCTATCTCGCTCCTGATACGGGCTATGTGCGCGACGATCTCATCGATGCGCTGGCACTCGGCGAGCACGTCCTTGTTGCGCACCTTGCCCCGGCGGTGTAAGGCGTAGACCTTGCTGCCAATGGTTTGCAGCACCGACTGCTGCTCCGCCCGCAGCCGACGAATAGCCCGGAGGCGCTGCGTTATCGCTGCCTGCTCGTCTATCCACTGCCCAGCGACCTCGGAGCCCCGTCGCAGGTGTTGCCCGATTCTGCGAAAGAAATCACCTACCTGGCGCTGGAATCCACTCATGAATATAACCTCCCACAGTATACGACGATAAGTTTCTTCGTCGCAGGCGCCCCGATACCTGCTCGGAGGTTCAGAGTTCCCGGTTGGCCTTGTCCAGGCGCGACAGGCCCGCGTCCTCGGCCGCCTTCAGCGCCGCGCGGTATTCCCGGAACTCAAGTCTCCGGCCGATCACCGGATGCCCCACAGCTTCCGCACAGGGACGATATTGAGACATTACGTTAACATACGTGTTTCTGCTGAGATCCGCGAGCAGACGCAGCACCTTCTCGCTTCCCGCTACGCCACCGGGCATGACTAGATGCCTCACGAGTAGCCCGCGTCGTGCGATACCACCGCGGTCTACCTTCAGATCGCCCACTTGTCGGTGCATCTCTCGCACGGCGGCTTCAGCGCGCTCGGGATAGTCCGGGGCGTTTGAGAACTCGGCTGCCGGCGCCGCATCCCCATACTTGATGTCAGGCATGTAGATGTCCACGATACTGTTGAGTAAGCGTAGGGCCTCTATCGATTCGTAGCCACCGCAG
>JAKORR010000170.1 GCA_029777735.1 Armatimonadota bacterium
CAAGTCTCCCTCCACAACCGTGTTGCCCGCGGAGTCCTCCACCTGTACCCTCAGCGAAGTCCCCAACGGCCGCCACTGGAACACGAACCAGTGCTCTCCCACCTCCCGCACTGAGAAGCGCCACTGTACCCAGTGTTCTCCGGGCTCGCCAGAGGTGTACCACTCCAGGCCGTTGTACTTCTCTCCCCGTGGGTTCCACAGTTCCCCCGGCTTCTCTACGCCATAGGTTCCCTTCCCCTCCGCGTAGGCTACAAAGGTCTTGTATCGTGCCGGGATGCGACGAAGCAGATCCTGCCTCGATGCGGCATCCGCGAGGTCATACTGCAGCCCACGCAGTACCTTCTCGGCCCGTTCGGCGCGACAGGTAGCATACCGTGCCTCAAGGGCATGCTGTACGTTTCCCGAGGCAATAAGAATCAGCTTACTCGTCTCAAGGCTGGGCAATTCTACGCTTAGCTTGTTATCCCTCGCTGTGGAATCCGCAGATTCCAAGGCTCCTTCGCCCACAATCCACGCCTTCGCATCCCTCAACCAGGGTGGGACAGATACCTCCAGCCTCACCTTGCTTGCCGGGCGACAAATGAAGTCGTCCTCCGTGCTCTCGCACCCAGCTTCGTTGATGGCCACGACTACTAAACCCTTCTCCCCTACCAGCGCCCGCGCGTACACTCCCTGTGGAGCCGTGACTACCCCATCAACCGGCCAGCTCGCACCCAGCACCGGGCCCACTGTTTCCACTTCTCGGTAGATGCGCCCTATTTCATTCCACACGTCCGCGAACTCGCCCGCCCCGTGAAACACTGAGTTCCCGATACGCTCCGTGCAGTGGATATAGCAGATCAGCCCCTGAGCGCCTCCGGCCAGCGCCCAGGCGGTGTGCAGACGCTCCTCGCCCGCGAACATCATCCGGCCACGGCTCTCGTTCTCTTTGGGCTCCAGCGGCTCAGGCCACCATGCGCGGTAGGTGAACACCAACATTTGCGGCGCACAGGCCAACCTGCAGGTCTCTACGGTGCTGAACACGTCCCGCTCCTTGCCCGGCGGCGGGTAGTGGTCCGTGTTGCATACGTCTGCAATCGGGCCATAGTGAAACCAGTTCGCAGGCTTGTAGGTCTGGTCGATTGTGAGGAATGTCAGCTTGCTGGGCTCGTCGCGATAGCAGTTGCGCTCACGCGAGACCATCTCCATCGCGTAGGTGCCAAGGCGTACCCTGTGGGGGATCTCTTCCACGTTATAGTCGGCGCAGTCCGGCTCATCATGCAGGTAGTAGGCCCAGATTGCCTCATGCCCTACGGTGTCCCTGTCCGGCTTCTGTTCCGGACCCGCCCCTGTCACCCGTGTCACACCTCGAATCCCATAAGCCTTCAGGCTGTCGAGGTTGTTGCGCGCAAGTGTTCCAAAGGAGGCGTACAAGTTCAGTGAATTGATGGCATAATCACGCGGTGTCACGTAACCATA
>JAKORR010000018.1 GCA_029777735.1 Armatimonadota bacterium
CCACGGTCGTGCCCACAGCAACCTCAAGCACAGCTGGCACGGCCTCCGGCGCGGATACGAAGCACCCCGTAATCCCGCCTCTTTCGCGCAGCCCCACCGCCAGCACCACACCGCCAACACCCTTGCCGTCCGCGTCCAGGGCCACCACCCGTAGGGCCGTCCGCTGCCCCGCCTGCGCTTGCTTCGGCAGTTCCGCCCGCAGATCCTTAACCCGTGCCCTTACCAGCGCCTGCTCGCGGCTCATCAGGGGGCCCGGAACAACTTCCGGCGCGGGCCGTGTCAGCATCACCCAGTCAATCTCTGCCGTCGCGCCCGGCGAGAAGCTCGTCGTGTCGATTCGCAGCGCCCGCATCTCCCGCCCATCCCACCATCCCTCAAAGATCCGCGCCAGGTCGAACTCAAATTCCTGCCACTCACTGCCCACTACCTCGAAGTCCTTGGACTGATAGTGGCCTTCAGTGTCCGTGAAGTAGAAGGCCCACTTCGACCGCTCGCAGGATTGCCGGACCCGCAGCCGCAGGTACCGATAGAGGCTCGAACTTATGCGCTCAGTGGGCCGGTCGCCGGGGTCACCGAACATCACACCCCAGATGAAGTAGGGATCATCACCCGTCACCGGGATGATCAGCCGCCCCTCGCGCACTTCGACCTTCCCGTAGTGGTGGGGTCGATCGCCCCAGCTTGTGATGCCCTCTTGATCACCTTCCTCAAAGTCCCAGGCGTCTCCATAGGTCGTCGTGGCGTAGTCGTCGGTGTCTTGGGGCTTGGCTTCGAGGGTAGGGGAGGGGCGGAAGCTCTCGTCGCCCGACCGGTACACCACCAGCAGTCGCGGGCTATCCGGCCCCACTAGCCCGCTCAGCTTTACCCACACCCTGCCGTTGCGTTCCCTGTATACCGCCAGCGGTTTGCTCTGGTCCTCCGCAGCCACCACGCGCACCGGCAGGTCCGCCGGGCCTGCCGGCATCAACTCGACCACTGGGTCCTGCCGCTCCACCGGCGCGCTGACGCGAATCACTTGGCGCGCTTCTGCATCGTCGCCCTGCCACGGCAGCAGCACCGGCTGCTCCTGCGCGAGCGCGATACCGCCCGCTACCAGCAGAAGCACGAAGAGATTGGTAGCCCTTGGGGTCTTGGAGCTCACAGAGCCCACCTCCTGCTTATTGCGACACTACGGACCGGTCAGGAATAGAACCGGCCTTGAGGCTTCTTCCCACCCCCGGCGTCGGGGCCTTCCAAGCCGCCATCCGCCGGGCCCCTGCTCGCCGGGTTCTACAGCCGCCGCAGCTTCCTCACCGCTGGATCAGGCTCACCAGGCTTGCGGCGACCATTCCCAGGCCCAGCAACGACCATGGCAGGCAGCCAGGTTTCCGCTGAGCCGCCGGGACCTCTGGCGCCCTGACACGCTCCCGCGCCACGGTGATGTCCACTTCGCCGTGACACCTAGGGTTGATGCAACCCTTCTCCTCTCGCCAACAGTCTTCGTGGTAGCGCCAACCGCAGCTCGAACAGCGGTACTCCTCGTCGAACTGCACCGGGTAGCCACAGATCCGGCACGTTGGCAGGCGCAGCAGCCGCCGCACCTTGCGCAGCTCCACCTGGGCCTTACGATAGCTGCTGTCGCGCTCCACCGCCTCCAAGGCGGCGTGTAAGGCCGCGTCCAGCCTTCCCACCTTGCGCAGCACCATGGCATAGTTGCGCCAACACCGGGCCTTGTGCGGCCAGGTCTTCACCACACCTTCGAGCAGCTTCAGCGAATCCTCATAGGCCCCCATCTCGAAGTAGGCCGCCGCCAGCAGGTCCTGGGCTCTGGTGTCGACGGGGTGGTCTCGCAGCCAGTGAGAGAGTACCCGCGCAGCCTCCTCCGGGTTGCCTTCACGCAACAACCTGCGGGCTGTGCCTCGTGAATAGTGTCCCTGGCTCAAGTGGCATCCCCATCCCTCATGACCGTTGCTTCCTACGCCCGAGACACCTTACTTCACCGCCGGGAGCTTGTCCCTGCTCCCTTTCGCGCATCGAGCAGCCTCAACCTTCCACGTTCCCAAGCCCGTGACTCATCTCTGCTCGTGAGCTGGCCCGCTTTTTAGTTGTAGGTTGGCAAGGAGCCGCCCCACGACTCGCGGCCGCGCTGACGGCCCTTGGGTTGGAGCTTCTGGGTGCAGGCCAAGACACAAGGCCTCGCCCATCCCTGACTTGCGTTGCCTCTTTACTATGCTACGCCTTTGCTCTACCCTTGCCACGAGGTGCAAGCTAATGGCCCTGGTGGAAGCATCGCTCCGCACTCGCACAGCGCCCACTAAGCGCATACATCGCCTCCGCGAGAAGGCGCTGCAGCCGCGTTCTCATCCTAGCTTCGACGTGCCCCTCCACGCCGGCGAGGCTTGGATGCAGTCGCGCGGCGAGCTGTGGTGGGTGGTACGCCGCGGGCTGCGCACAGCCCACGTCCTGCGCAATATGGACGTCCTCATCGACCCCGACGACCTGCTGGTGGGGCGACCAGGACTGCGCGAGCCCACACCCGAGGAGCAGGAGCGCCTAGCCAGAGCCAACGAGTTCATGGCGGCGCAGCCGCCGGCTTGGGGCCAGTCCGGACACATGGCACCCGACCTCGCCACTCTGCTGGGTGTGGGGTGCCAGGGCCTGCAGGCGCGGATCGACGAGCTTGCCTCGCGCCTGGATCCGGCCGCCCCCGAGGCTGCACCGCGCCTGGCCTTCTACCGCGCTGCCCGCGAGGCCCTCGAGGGCCTGTGTGACTTCGCCGAGCGCTACGCCGAGGAAGCCGAGCGCCTGGCCGACCAGACCGACGATCCGGTCCGGGCCGATGAACTACACAACCTTGCCATCATCTGCCGCCGCGTCCCAGCTTACCCGGCCCGCACCTTCCACGAGGCCCTTCAGTCCGCCCACTTTCTGCTCTTTGCACTCAACTACGTCGAAGGCTGCGGCCTTTCCTCGCCCGGCAGTATTGATCGCTGGCTCACACCCTATCTGGTGGCGGACCTCGAAGCCGGGCGCCTCTCTCTCGACCAAGCCCAGGAGCTTCTCGACAACTTCTTCATCACCAGCAACTTCTACCTGGGCCGCGGTCTCGCCGTCGGCATGTTGCTCGGAGGCCGTGACGCCAAGGGCGAGCCTATCGACAATGAGGTCACGTGGATGGCCCTGCACGCCCTGGATCACGTGCGTCTGGCCTATCCTTCCACCGGCCTGCGGGTTCATGCCGACACCGACCCCGAACTCCTTGATTTCGCCCTCCAGCTTCTGGCTGAGGGTGTCAGCCAGCCGGCGTTGTTCAATGACGACGTCATCACCCGCGGGCTGCAGGCCATCGGCTTGCCGCGCGAGGATGCCTGCGACTACATGAACTCCACCTGCGTGGAGATAACGCCCTGCGGCAAGAGCAACGTGTGGGTCGCGAGTCCCTACTTCAACCTGCCGCGAATTCTGCTTGACGTGCTGGCAGACGTGGCTGCGGGCCGGCTGGCGCCTCCGGCTGACTTCGCCGAATTGATGGCCGAGTACAAGCGACGGCTGGCCGCCCAGATGGCCACTGCCGTTGCCCAGCAGAACGCCCAGCGCTATTCCTGCCTGGCGCACCGCAACTTTCCGCTGGCCTCGTGCTTCGTGGCCGACTGCCTCGACCGCGGCCTAGACATGGAGTGGGGGGGCGCCCGCTATAACTGGATCGAGTTCAGCCTCGTGGGCCTCGCCACCCTCGCCGATAGCCTCGAGGCTGTGCGTCACTTCGTCTTCGAACGCCGCGAGCTCAACTGGCGCGGGCTGCAGGAGCTTCTCGACCGCGACTTCGAGGGTTGCGAGCAGTGGCGCCAGCGCTTCCTGCATGAGCCACCCAAATATGGCAACAACGCCGAGCGCGTCGACGCCTTGGCCGCCGACATTCTCCGCTTCGCAGTCGCCCAATCCCGCCGCCTGCGAACAGTCTTCGGCGCCAGCTTCCAGCCCGGTCTCTTCGCCTGGGTCATGCACGGGCGCCTGGGTGAGGAGACGGGCGCCACACCCGACGGCCGCCGTGCCCATACTGCTCTCAGCCCCGGCCCCGACCCCGCCGCCGGCCGCGCCCTCTCTGGCCCCACCGCCAGCATCCTCTCCGTCACCTCCTACGACCACGCCCCGCTCCTCGGTGGCGTTGCCTTCAACCTCAAGTTCTCGCCCTCGATCCTAGCCACCCGCGACCGGCGCGATAAGCTCGCTGCCCTTCTCCGCACTTACTTCCAGCGCGGCGGCTTCCAGGCTCAAATCACCGTCGCCGACACCGACACCCTGCGCGACGCCCAGCAAAACCCCGAGCAGCACGCTGACCTGCTGGTGCGCGTCGCCGGCTACTCCGACTATTTCGTCAACCTTGGCCGTACTCTCCAGGACGAGATCATCGCCCGTACCCAGTCCGAGCTATAACCGATCTCGCTTTTTCTCAGCCTATAGCCACCACGCTGCGTTTAGGCTACAATCGAGATCACAACCCCTTCCAGGGGATGCCTCCTGAGGCTTTGACTTGCGCAGGGAGGACAGCATGCCATGGCAAAGCTCAATGTTGGCTTTATCGGCTGTGGCGGCATTGCCCAGGCCCACATGACCGCCCTCAGCCAGATCGCCAGCGCTCAGATGGTCGGTTTCTGCGACATCGACCTCGAGAAGGCCCAGACCTACGCCGAACAGTACGGTGGCCGAGCCTTCCAGGTGCCCGGTGACATGCTCGAGGCCCTCAAGCTCCACGCCGTCTGGATCTGCCTGCCCCCCTTCGCCCACGGTGTAGCCGAGATGACCTGCATCGAGGCCGGCGTGCCCTTCATGGTCGAGAAGCCCATCAACCGCACTGCCCAGCAGGCTCGTCGCATCGCCGACGCCATCGAGCAGAAGGGCCTCATGACCGCCGCCGCTTACATGAATCGCTATCGCAAGGGCGTCAACAGGGCCAAGGCTCTCTTCGAGGAGGACCCGCCTGTCCTCACCCTCGGCGGCTGGATTAGCGGTACGCCCCAACCCGATCCCTCCCGCCCCATCAGTGTCTGGTGGGTGCAAAAGGAGAAAAGCGGCGGCCAGTTCGTCGAACAGGTCACCCACACTGTGGACCTTGTCCGCTACCTTTGCGGTGAAGCCATGCAGGTATCGGCCTTCTCTGCCACAGGCTTTAATACCAACATCCCAGGCTACAACATTGAGGACGCGGTGGGTGTGTCGATAAAGCTCGCCAACGGCGGCGTGGCTCTGCTTTACTCCTGCTGCGCCTCCAACGCCGCGGGCGGCATCTCGCTCAACGTCTATGCGCACGACCACGCGGCCCTCTTCTCCGGCTGGGGCCATGACGTGACCATCTCCACCACCGGCCGCAAGAAGCACGAGGAAATCCCCAGCGAGCCCAACATCTTCGAAATCGAAGACCAGGCCTTTCTCCGCGCAGTCGAGAAGCAGAACCCATCACTAATCAAGAGCGACTACGCCGATGCCTTCAAGACCCTGCAGCTAACCCTGGCCGCCGATCGTGCCCTTTCGACTGCCAGGATCGTGAAGTTGGGCATGTAGCCTACACCTTGGCCCGCGCCGAGGCCCTTCCAAGCCCCAACCACACCAACCGCAAAGGATGCTGATCATGCAAATCGGTCTTGCCACGTTGCTCTGTTCGAGTGTCCACACCGCGCCCGACCGCGACCTCGTGCATTGCCTACCGCTGATGAAGCAGGCAGGAGTTGACGCCATCGAGTACAACGATCAGTCGCTCCCGCGGTACTGGATCGATCCCCTCGATCAGTGCCTGGCCGTCGCCGAAGCAGCCCGTCGGTGCGACGTGGATCTTTTGTCGGCCCACAACCCCTGCGCCGACTACTTCCCGACCGCGCCCGACGAGCCCACCCGCCGCAAGGCCATCGACGCCCACAAGTACATGATCGAGGTCCTGGGCCGTCTGGGTGTCAAGTACTTTGTCTTTCATCACGTGGGTGGGCCCGCCGACCAGGACCCCCACATCCTCGAGTTCGGTCACGCCGCGCTCGAAGAGCTGCTCCCCGTGGCCCGCAGACACCGGGTCGTCCTGCTCATCGAGAACTTCTACAACTTTCCCGTCGAGCGCCTTCTGCCGACCATCGAACGCTTCGGCGACGAGTGGCTGGGCATCTGCGTTGACGTGGGCCATGCGCATCACAGCCACTATCCGGTGACCCCGGCAGGCGAAATCCGCGCCGCCGCTCCCTACCTGCGCAGCCTCCACATCCACGACAATCACGGCCCTGAGGCGGGCGACGAGCACCTACCCCCAGGCTGGGGCACCATCGACTGGCCTTCCGTGGTCACGGCGCTGAGGGACGTCAACTACCAGGGGCCCTTCATGATGGAGGTCATGCGGAACGACAAGCGCCTGGCCGCCCACAGCCCGGAGGATGCCATCGCGGTGGTGGCCGACGCCGCCCGCGCCGTCCTGGCCCAGCAGACCTGACCGGCGCCGGCCCCACGTCCCTCCCCCCGCGCCTCTCCAGGCCTCCACACTCGTCCCCCGCCGAGGACCGCCATCTCCCGTCCTTGGGACGGTCGAGTCGCGCCGCCACGGCGGCAAACCAACTACACCGGAGCGCAGGCAGGACTACCCCCGCCCAAGGCGAAAAACCCCACCAGGCGGCAACAGTGATCGCGTCGCAGTTCTAAGTCTAAGCTACAACACCACAGCCTTCGTCACTCATCCTCAAAGCCCTGGAGGGGCGCCCAATGCCTGGGCAGGCTTTGTCACTTTTAGTGGGCCTGGCGGTGCTGGGGGCTGGCTTCGAACTGGATAAGCTGCGCGGCTATCAGGTCCTCTGGCAGATAGGCGACATCGACGGTTCGCCTGGCGAGTTCGCGTTGGCCCCCGACGGTGCCCGACAGTTCCTCGACGCCTTCCCCGACGACCCGGTTTATGTGGTAGGGGAGAGCCGACCCGCCCAATGGCCCTTCATCCACCCCAGCGAGGCCGACACAGCTTGGGGCGGCACTGCCCACCACCAGTTCAAGATCCTCTTCGACCTCGATCGGCGGCCCTCCGGTCGCTACGCCCTCCTCATCGCCCTCACCGACGCCCACGAGAGCCTGGGTTCCGAGATGTGCGTCGCCATCAACAGCCGCGAATACCGGTGCCGCCTCAGGACCGGCGCGGGCCGGGCCTATTACGGCGACTTGGCTCACGGCTCCCCCCAGAACGTGTGGATCGAGTTCGACGCCGAGGACCTGCGCAGGGGCCGCAACGAAATAGGCCTGACCGTTACTGAGGGGTCCTGGGTGGCCTATGACGCAGTGGTCCTGCTCCAGCGCGACGCGACGGTCACGGCGGGCAGGCATCCCAAGGCCCAACCCCACGCCCTCACGGCGTCGCTGGGCCCCCTCCACCAGGACTTCGGCACGCCCCAGGGCTGGGACACCAACTTGCTTGTCCTCGACGGCCAGGCGGGATGGCTCAACCTCCTGGGCCTCGAGGGCCACAGCGCCTCCCTGCCCGACATCCTCCCCGACGAACACTTCACCGTCGGCTTCGACCTGCGGGTCGTGCAGGGCAAGATGGGCCTTGAATATTCCCTCGACCACGCCGCCCAGCCCTACTGGCGCGTGGAATGGGACGAGCAGGGCGTGAGCCTTGCGGGCAGCGGACGTCCCCCCGTGGCGCTAGACAAGGGTACCTGGCGCCTGTTGGTCGAAAACTGCCCGGGCGGCG
Organism: Armatimonadota bacterium; assembly: GCA_029777735.1. Taxonomy (GTDB): domain Bacteria; phylum Armatimonadota; class Zipacnadia; order Zipacnadales; family FEN-943; genus JAKORR01. The sequence continues at coordinate 7,688 of JAKORR010000018.1, forward strand.
CACATCTCACCGTTGCCACCACAACCAAGAGGGAGCCTGTCGAAGTGGGCACAGCCGCCCATGTACCCGGGCCGCCCGGTAGACTGCGCTTTGTTGTCCTCGACGACGTGGCCCATGCCTATGTCACCAACCTTGCGCGGAGCGTCACCCTCAGCGCTACGGCTGAGCAAAGCGAAGGGCCCGGGGCTCGCTGGGTCCGCCTCACCCTTCGCACGCAGGTGCCTCACGGCGAGGTAAGCGCCGCTGTCACGGCTCTGGACGCCGCGGGCGGGGAGCTGGCCCGCCGCACCCTCGCCTGGCGCGGAAAGGAGCCCGAGGCCCATGGCCTGCTCAATCTCCCTTCCGATGCCAAGCCCGCCCGCGTGCGCGTCGAGCTGCGGCAGACCGGTCGCCGCGGGCCTCTCTGGGTCCTCCACACCCCTGTTCTCGGCGGGGAGGGCGCTTCGCCTAAACTCCCCCGGCGCCCGGCCGGAACCTATAGCTTTGCCACTGACGACGGTTGGGTGGTCGGCAATGAGTGCTTCGAGGCCCTCATCCCTGCCGACAGGGGCCTGGGCCCCTCGCGCCTCATCAGCCGCGTCGACGGCCGCTCCCTCGCCAATCTGCCCTATAGCTACGCCCCCCTCGGCGTTGAGGACGACGCCCGCGTCGCTTCCTTCGACCTGCGCCGCGAAAAAGGCGGCCTGCTTAGGGTCACGATCGGGGTCACGGCGGGCCCCGTTACCATTAGCCACCAACTCGTCTTCCCCCCCAAGGACGACAGCTTTGCCGAACGCCTCACCTTCACCGTCGACGGCGCAGCACGCGGCCCCGTCGATCTCAGCCACCTTCGCTGCGGCTGGGTCCGCTCAATCGGCGCGGGCGACGGCAGCATCCTTTGCCCCGAGTTGGCCGAGGTCAAGTTGATCCCTGTTCCTTGGAGGCGCGACACCTGGGGCGCGCCCAATCTGCTCGACCTCACTGTTCCCGAGGCAGTTTGGCGCCAAGGCTGGTACCGTGAGACAGGTGGCCCTGAGAAGACCTGGACGCCCGAACACGGCGCCGAGGCTTGGCTTTGGGCCTGGGACAAGGCCGGGACCCTCATCCTCAAGCTCAATGAAAGCCTCATGGAGTGGTCTCTGCTGGACCGCGTGATCCGCGACGGCCAGCCCGCCCTACGCTTCGGCGGCTGCGGTGCCTGGCACGGCGACCCACAGTCCTGGGCGTGCGTGTCCCCGGGCCAGACCGTCACCAGTGGCTGGACCTACTTCTGTCGCTACGAAGGTGACTGGCGCGAGGGGTTTTACGTCTTTCGCGACTTCTTGGCCGAGCACGGCCATGGCTGTCCCTTCCACTTTGACCCGCCGGTGCACTGGAACGAGCTGTACGACAACCCCCTCTGGCATGGCCCCGACACGCCCGAGCGGCGCAAAAAGCACTACACGCTCCGCGATATGCTCTGGGAGGCCGAGAAGGCCCGCGAGGCTGGATGCCAAGCCCTGTACCTCGACCCGGGTTGGGATACCGTCTTCGGCTCTCACCTGTGGGACGAGGCGCGGCTCGGCCCAGTGCGCGACTTCATACGCCGCATGAACGACGAGTACGGGCTGAAGGTCTCCCTCCACACGCCCGTGGCCGAGTGGGCCAGTCGGGGCGGTGGGGGAAAGACCTACCCACCCGAGGCCTGGCGCGTCGGCCACGATGGCGCCCTCGTCCAGGGCTCGCTCTGCAGCGGCTCCAAGGCTTATCTCGAGGAGCAAACCCGTCGGCTTGTCGAGCTGGCAGATGCCGGCGTTGTCTACTTCATGTTCGACGGCTCCGCCTACACTGGGCCCTGTTTTAGCCCCGACCACGGCCACCCCGTCCCCTTCACCCGCGATGACCACGTCCACGCCCTCGAGGACCTGGCCCGGCGCGTTCATAAAGCCCATCCCGAGGTCCTCATCGAACAGCACGACCAGATACTCGCTGGCGTGCCCTCCGTCTATGCTCCCGTCTACCTGGGCCACGGACGCGGCGGCTGGGACGAGAGGTGGGCCAATGAGTACATGTGGCAGCCCCTCCAGGACCTCAAGCAGGGGCGGGTGCTCAGCCTCTATTATTACAACCTGGCTTACAACCTGCCCCAATATATCCACATCGATCTGCGCGACGACAATGAATCCTGTCTGGCCTTCTGGTGGTACGCCTCCACCTGCCGCCACCTGGGAATAGGGGGAACTCACCCCGATGGCCGCAACTGGCTCAGCCTCCGCCGCCACATGGCCGAGTATCTGCGCCTTCAGGACTACTTCAAGCGAGGTGTCTTTTACGGTATCGACGAGGAAGTACATGTGCACGTCCTGCCCGACCGCGGCGCAGTCGTGAATCTCTTTAACCTCAGCCCCTCCGCGGTGGTCAGGCGCGTGTTCCTCGACCTCGCGCGGATGGACCTGCGGCCCGAGGGGCGAGTCTACGTGCGTGGCGCCAACCACATCCGGCTCGGCGATGGCGTCGAGATCGAGGTAGCCGTGCCACCCTGGAGCGCCAAGATGGTCGAGATCCTCGTCGGGCGATAGGGGAGAGGCTCCCACTGCCTACGTCGCTCAGCCTCCCGCGCAAAGTAGCCTGTGAGTGCTGAAACACTCAAAGGGCGTTCCGCACCCCTAGGGGCGAAGAGAGAGACTCTCCTTCGGAGGACGCCCCCTGCCTGGGGGTTCCCAGGTGCATGCCCTTGGCGCAGCTTGTTGATACCACGGATGCCCTCTGCCCGGGGGTTCCCAGAGGGGCCCAAAAAGCCGTAGAATGGCTTCTAGGCGCCGACCAGGCGGAGAACTTGCGGGCTTGGCACGCCAACCTCCTTCCTTGTCCTCTGCTGCGATGACGGCTTCACGCTGGTGGGTGGTGATGCTGAAGCAGAGGCGGCCATCGGGGAGTTATTGCATGACACACTCAAGAAGCAGGCTGTTCGGCACGGACGGGGCCCGGGGTATTGCCAACGCGGACCTGACGCCCCGGGTAGCGCTGGCCCTCGGCAGGGCTTATGGGGCGTGGCTCAGGCG
>JAKORR010000171.1 GCA_029777735.1 Armatimonadota bacterium
ATACCCCTCCCCGTGCAAGTACTCCTCCATCTCGAGTAGGTCGCCGAAGACCTCAGCAGCAGCCAACTCCTGGATGCTAACGAGCATGCCCGCCGCCAGGTCGTCCCTGGCAGCCTGCAGGATACCAGGACACGGCTCCAACGTGAAGAACCCCATGAATCCGTCTACCTGCCGTCTGAAGGCGGCATAGTGGTCGCTGCCCTCGCCGAAGGTGAACCACAGGGCGTGGAGGCTAGACGTGCTCCATCTCATGAAGGCACCTTCGTCAACCAGCGGGCCTCCGGGCACTCGCCCGCCCGAGGGGAGTACCGCGCGTTCCCGCTTCGTCGCAGCCACTTTCTGCGCCTGCTCGAGCAATCAATTGGTCTATCCGATCCAACATATCTTGGATCCTCATGAGCGGCACCTCCGCACAACGGCGCACCGATGCCCTTACGGCGCTGGGCGTCAGCAGCCTGCGGCTGCCGATCGGCCACCTGACCAGCGGGGCCTGCTGCTACCCAAGGATGGCGCTGACCCTTTTCGCCAGAGCGGACCGCAGGAAACGCATCAGCCTAGAATGCATCACTTCATTTCTAGGCTGACACATTCCGCCGGCAGACTGATGCATTTCGCGCTGGTAAGTCTCCGGCCCGATGGCCGCCACCCTGCCTGGTAAGCATTGATGGCAACAAGCGTTGACACCGCGCGGCCGGATGGGTATACTCCTTATACCGAAGCCCAGTGTCCGAATTGTCTCCGTATGGAGCGCGTGCCTACCGTTGGTAGGATAGGACATTGGGCCTTTTGCTGTCACAGCCTGAGGTCCCGCCCGAACTCCCAGACGTTCTCGATCCTCTCGGCCAGTGCCGCCTTGCACTCCTGAGCATCCGCTTTGTCGTGGCGGTATGAACGGGCCAGTGCACCAACAACCATGTCGGCCATCTGTATGAGCACGTTGGTCTTCGGGGCGAATTCCAACTGCCTCACGACGATGTGTCCACCAGTGTTGCACTCACGTCTCAGGTAGCCTGACAGCTCGCTACGAAAGCGGTTGCTCGCGTCCCCGTCCACGAATACCTTGGCGTCGTGGATGTTACTGAGCGCATCCCTGAAAACCAGCTTCACCGTGAAGTTGTAGAAGGCGCGCGGCGCGCGGCGGAGGTGGGTCTCAGGCCAGATGCGCTCCTTGAGCATGACCACGGCACGGACCCTGAACCTGCACTGGCTCACAGCTGACAGGA
>JAKORR010000172.1 GCA_029777735.1 Armatimonadota bacterium
GACCCGCGGATAGGCGCTGCGGACCGACGCACAGCCTTCACGGGCAGTGCAGGACGGGCGCTGTCGCCGACGGTCGCGTGACGCCTTTACGGCGTTTTGCTCTGCCCCACCCTAGTCCCCCTCATACCCCATCCGGCGCCAGATTTCACGCGCGTACTCCAGACCCTTCTTGCTCGGTTTGACTTCTCCCCGCACGCTTGGCCAAGGGTCTCCCTCTCGCCGCCGCGTCGGGTCCGGGTTCCAGTCGTCCTTCGCGTACTTGCGCCGCGGGCCCTCGCGCCGGAAATCCGGCACCTCGAGAGTCGCCGAGCCGGCCAGCGCCGAGCGGTACGCTAGCGGCCCCACTATCGACATCGCCACTCCCCGGTATACATCTAGGAAGGGCTGTTTGCCCGTGCGAATCGCTTGCGCAAAGTGGTAGTTCATGAAGAAGTCGCCACCACCGTGACCCGCCCGCGTGGCCTCCTCGTGGTGCTCCGGGAACTCCGGCAGGTAGATTTGGTCGCGGGGCTCTCTATCCTCCTCGTGATACTGCTCACGCCGCAGGCGCACCATACGCGTGTCTCCGTGGCGCAGGTTCTCCATCTGCCCGCGTGTGCCGTGCAAGCGCACCCAGACCCCATCACCGCGCAGCCCCACCTGCAACAGCTTCACCACCGCGCCGTTGTCCATCCTCAGAATGATCACCGACGCTGCATCATTGACCCGCGCCGTGAGCCCCCATACCGGGTCGTCCTCTGAACGCGCAATCACGAAGCCTGTCACTGAGACTGGCCAGGTTTCCGTGATGAACATGATTGGCGCCAGCGAGTGCGTACAGTAGTACGTCGCCGGGATCCAGTTGCGCCAGTGGTGCACACCCGGTGAGATAGCATTGAGGTCGTTGGCGCTCATCGAGTGCACATACTCACCCTCACCGTACACAAACTCGCCGATCTCGCCCGCCTTGTACAGCCGCCGCATCTCCTGGTTGAAGACCATGTACGGATAGTTCTCAGCGAACATATAGATTTTGCCGCTCTTCTCCACCTGGCGGACTAACGCCACGCCCTCGGCGAGGGTAAAGCAGGCGGCTGTCTCGCTCATCACGTGTTTGCCAGCACTCAGGGCCTTGATGGCAAAAGGCGCGTGCTCGTGGAAGTAGTTGGCGAGGATCACCGCGTCCAGGTCATGTTCGAGGAACTTGTCGTAGTCGGTATAGGTAGCGACGCCCAGCTCACTTTCCACAGTCTCCAGACGCGAGGACTCTTGGTCGCACACAGCCACCAGCTCCATTCCTAGAGCAGAGCCAGCGCCCCGCGCGAAGCCCAAGCCACGCCTCAAGCCAACTACTCCAACTCGGATTCGCTTCACGATCACGCCTCCTTGACTACACAAGACTGGCAAACAAGGGCCGGGATTCGCCGCCCGGCGGGCAGCTCCTCTGCGCAAGGGCTCTTGGGGCCGCGAACAACACGTTCCTTGGCCACCAACGGGCAGCTCCTCTGCGCAAGGGCTCTTGTCTATGCTCGCGCCGCGTGGCATCATCTACCCGGGAGACCCAAAGAGATAGGTGCATGATGATTCCTCGACAGATCCCAGGGGCTTTCCGGACGCTGCTCTGCTCCCTGCGCGCGCTCTTCCTGTTGCTGCTGTTGGGCTGGCCAGTCTGGAGCTTGGTTCGGGGCGAACCAGACTACATGTGGCCCCTGCCGGTGCGGCTGGGCGAGTCGGCAGTGCTTGTGGTCTGCGCTTTCGCTTGGGCGCTGGGAACGCGAGGGTGGCCTCTAGGAGGCTACCCCTGGCTGCTGCTAGGCGGAATGACACTCGGACACCTGGGCGACTGGAACATAGGCCGAATGCTGGGCCTATCGCAGCCCGTGGTACTAGGAATGATGATCTTCGGGGCGGGCCACATACTGTACATGATTGGGTATTCGCGTCTCGCTTCTGCCCTCGCTTTACACGACCGCCGCGCTGTCGCCACAGGGATTGCC
>JAKORR010000173.1 GCA_029777735.1 Armatimonadota bacterium
CACCACCGACGCACGTTGCGTGATCCAAGGCTCGACAATGGTGTCATCTCCAATGCTGTCTTGAAAGATCATCTGGCGCAAGAAGGTCTCATGGCCGTGCCAGAAGGGGTCCTCGCACTGGGGCAATGCGTCGGGATGCTCATTCCAAGCAGCCAGCCAGCGCACGTAGATAAGCGGGCGTGTACGAATCAGGCTGTTGTGGTCCCGCCACAGTCGACGCCTTTCGTCCTGGATCGGCTGGGCAGCGATCTCTGCGTAGCGCCGGGCCAGCTCGCGGATAATGCCGAGGTCCCTGGTGTTCTCCATTGCGATCCTCCCGCCGACGGCCAAGACCGCCCAACTGTCCGTGTTGCGACACAAAGGATTTGTTCTCCGCGCGCGGATCCGGTCCTGCTGCCGGGCGTGGGCGCAATGCAGATTGGGGGCTCGCTCTGACCCGGGCCCAAGCGAGGATGTCGAGTCCACTGCTCTGGAATGCCAAGGGGCCTCCGGCTGCCCACACGGCACTCTCATGACAGATTATGAGGAAGGGCCGCCATATTGCGCGGATGGGCGCTCCATGCACAACACACGGCTTCCTTACCGCAGAGGAGCATCAATAAGCAATGCGTCCGCCGAATCGACAGGGGCTCCACAGCCCCGAAGAAGGGCAATAGCCACGCCGGGCAGCTCCCGGCACTGGCGGGGAAGGCGCATCGCGCAGCAGTGTCTGCGGATAGAGGCACCCTGTCGCACATCAAGCTCTTGGCGCCTCAGCCCGCCATGGTACTGGGTCCTCTACGGTCAGGACAGAGATATGCCCGACGGGGGCGTCACGCGGTTCCTGCGCACGCGATGGAGCACGACCCGCACGCGTGCCACGAGCTCCTCAGCAGTGACCGGCTTGGGCAGGTAATCCTCGGCCCCGAGCTCAATGCCGGCGAGCCGGTCGCACAGTTGGGTCTTGGCGGTGAGGATGATAACAGGCACGTCGGCGAGCGCGTGCATCTCGCGGAAGAGGCAAAAGCCGTGCATGTCCGGCAGCATCAGGTCCAGGATCACGAGGTCAGGATAGGATTCCCGGAATTTCGCCAAACCTGTGGCCCCGTCGTGCGCCAGTTCCACGCGAAAACCCTCGTCCTCAAGCAGTGCCGCTACAGCTTCGGCCAGATCCCTGCAGTCCTCTATGACCAATATGCTTTCCATCCTTCAACCTCCTTCTTCCAGGACTCGGGGGGCCGCCAGCCAACGACCCAAGCGACAAGTCTCCCCTTGCGTCCGTTTTTCTGCTCATTCAGCTGTCACAGCCAGAATTTTCTCGAGAGCGACTAACACGTCGTCAATCTGAAAGGGCTTGTGGATCACTGCATCTGCCCCAAGATCGCCCATCTGTTCACCGATATCGGACGGCAACATCCCGGTAATCAGTACCACCCGTGCGTGAGGGCGATAGTGATTCGCGGCAGCAAGAACCTTGCGGCCGCCGCCGGGCATGATCAGGTCAGTCACTACGACATCAAAGTCTTCTTGCTTCAGCTTCGCCACGGCCATCGTCGCATCGTCAACAGCCACAACCGTGTAGCCCTCCTCCTCCAGGATCGAGGCGATCGCGTCCCGGATCGGCGCTTCGTCTTCCGCCAGGAGAGCACGCAGTCCCCGGGCGCGAATCTCTGACGTGCGAGCCGCAGGAGCCCCAGGCGTCTTCTCGGGCGGGGCCGCAAACGCATCGGTGCTGGACAGCCACAGCTCAAAGGTTGTGCCGACACCCAAGCGGCTCTCGACACACAATGATCCTCCGTGGGCCGCCACGATCCCCTGAGACACCGACAGGCCCAGCCCTGTGCCCGCGTGCTTACTGTCGCTGCTGCGACCCTTAGTTGTAAAGAAGGGCTCGAAAATGTGCGGCAGATGCTCGGGCTTGATGCCCGTCCCGGTGTCTGTGATCCGGACCGCGATTTCCCCCGCTTCTTGCTCGCGCGGCACGTACTGCGTCTCAATGGTCAGCATGCCACCCTCTGGCATGGCGTGGCAGGCGTTGATGATGAGGTTCAGGAAGACCTGTTCTAGCTGCCCAGAGTCGCGGAGCTCGGGGCGCCGCTGGCTCTGGTAGCGGCGCACCACGCGTATCTGAGCGTGGGCCAGCTCGTGAGCAGCCATGGACAAGGCCGCCTCAATCGGCTCCTCGATCATGGTGGGCTTGAGTTTGGGCTCCCGCGGCCGGGCGCAGCGCCATTTCGCGCGTGAGCATGGTTCTGGCTGAGCGTGCTAGTTCTAGGGACACGGCGAGGGCCCCGACGGCGCTGAGGGCAGCTGTGGCAAGCGAGGGCGTGCAGCAGAACCAGAAGTCGTATTTGAGCGTCGCTCTGGCAACCATGCCTATGGCGGCAGCTTCTAGCAGCAGCGCGATTATTGCCGTCATCGTGGCGGTCCGGGTAACAGCCGTGGCAGCCACAATGCCGACGACAAACATGGTCATCCAGTGCCACCAAGTCGGCATCGGCCGCACCCAACGGTCCTCCAGCATCGTCTCGATGAGGTTGGCATGTACCTCGGCGTGTGTCATCGCCCCCACTGGGGTAGTGCGCACCTCGCGGGCGTCCCCCACCACAACGACGGCATTGCGCAAGGCCGACGCGGTAACGCGCTTGGCTGCCAGAGCCGTAAGCTTGGCGCTGCAAAAGGTCCCCTGCGGTCCATACCAGTTTGTGGCCAACACATTCTCGCCGTCCCACAACGGCACTCGAGGCAGAGGTCTGAGGGCGGCGATGACCATGTCCGAGCCCTGTTGACTATGGCTTGCAAGGCCGTTTGCTCCAGGTGTGCCTCCAGCTGTCTGCCAGGCCAGCCCTACCGCACGCGTCGTCTGTGGATCACGCCTGAGCTTCCTGAGATACACAGGATCGCCACGCGAACGTGACACATCCCACCAGAGAACCATGGAGCTGAGCGTTTCGCCGGTCCCGTAAAGCGCATTTTCAGGTGGCGACTCGATGAGAGCCAGCGAGGCCCTGTCGCTGCGGTCCACCAGCCCGCGGCTCGACTCATCGGGCAGAGCTGCGGAGGCCAACCAGTTGGCCGCACCGCCGCTGAACACAAGCGCGCGCACGGAGGCCCGGCTCATGTTCTCCACCGCCTTCTGCAGTGTCAAAGCGCGTTTGCGGGCCTGCTCGGCAGGGGGAAGGTTTGGTGCGTGGATAGCGTCGTCCTCCAGCACCACCAGCACAGGCTTGCTCGGGTGTCGCGCCGGCCGAGCACTCACGAAACGGTCGTAGAACTGGGCCTCTATCCCCGCCAACCAAGGCGTGAGCCAGCAGACGATGCCGACAAAGGCCAAGGGCATGACGACACAAATAAGCCAAGAGTACCCGGATGACCTCATCTTATGCCGGTCCTCCTCCGGATGGACTCACCACTTCTTCACTTTGGCCACCTGTTCGGCTGCGGTGCCGATAGAGCCCGATCCTCTAGGGCAAACTATTTGCGCAGTCCCGTCTCTTGATCCAGTGGGTGCCGCCTGATCCACGATGCTTCAACCTCCGGTCTTCACAGGAGACGCCCGATTGCCGACACCACGGTCCACCAAGCGGAGGTAACTGCTGCGCCG
>JAKORR010000174.1 GCA_029777735.1 Armatimonadota bacterium
CCTTCATACCTATGTGGAGACGCTCGTTGGCAAAATTCCTGGACTTGCGTTGGAGACCGAGTAGAGGCCTTCTCTTTCTCTTCGTCGCACTGGCGGCCATCGTCTATATGACCGTCTTCGTCGCCTTTCTGGTGCCCGACTTTGGCTTCAACACCAGGTGGAAGCAGGGCTATGTCGTCATAGAGGAGGTTCCTCGGGGTCAACCGGCGACGCAGTCTTTCCGGGTTGGCGACATAGTCCTGGCAGTGGATGGTCGTGCGGCGGCCAGAAGCCCGTTTCATCCCCTCTTTTGGCCCATAAAGTCCACTTACACATACACGATACAGCGTGATGGCAACACCCTAACGATAGATGCGCCCGTTCGCTTCGCCTCTGGCGAGGTTCTTGGATCCCGCGTGGTCACGGGCGCAGTTGGACTGCTGGCCTGGCTCACAGCGGCATTAGTCGTCCTGGCCGCGGGACGAAACCGGGACGGTTTGCTCTTGGCCGCGGCCATTCTCCTCAACGCAGTCGTACTGGTTGCCAGTGATGCGCAGGCCTACAATGTCCCCGGCAGCGCTCTCCTCGGCGATCCCCTGCTCGTGTTGGCCGCTGTTGCCTTCGCCAATGTAGCGCTGCTGCCCAGGTCAAAGGCAACGTGGCGAGGTTGGCGTTATATCTTTGCGGTGCTCTATGGTGTGGCCGCAGTTCTGGGACTGGCAACCCTGGCCGAAGTACTGTGGCAGCAGCCGCAGCATCGCACGCTCCTGCAGGCCTGGGGCATCCGGTGGGTCGATGTGCTTTCGGTGTTTGTCGCACTCGGACTTATCCTCAACCTTGTCATCCTTCTGAGCCGGCTGCTGACCGAGCCCACACCCTATGCACGCCGGCAGGTGTCGATCATTCTGATGGCCACCGCCATCGCCGTGACTCCCCTCATCCTGTTGGCGATCGTTCCAACCCTATTGACGGGGCGCGAGGCTGCACCCTGGGAGCTCACCCTGCTGATGCTGTTTCTGGTTCCACTGGGCTACAGCTACGTCATTGTTCGTCACAAGTACCTGGGGTTGGACATCCATGTCACCCGTCTCCTGTCACTGCTGCTTGTGGTGATGGCAGTTGTTGTTCTCTATCTGATGTTCTACTTTGGCATGGTGAGGCGGCCGAGTCTACTGGCCCTGGAGCCCCTGCCGACGACCATGTATCTCGCACTGGCCATGGCCATTGTGGTGCCAGGCATCAGCAGGATATTCCGGCAGAGTGTGGAACGAATCGTCTTCGGTCCCGATGCCGGCCTGGACAACGCACTGCTGGACTGCACGCGGCGACTCAGCGCCGCGCCCGACCTCGAGACTATGGAACAGGTCGTGGCACAGATGGGAAGCATCCTCGAAGTCGGCAGCACGGCCCTGCTGCTGCTCGACAAAGGCGGTAGGTTGCAGACGCTTTCTGTCCCGGCGGAGCTTGGGGTCCACTGGGACGAGTCCCTAAACCAACTACCCGAACGGGTCCTCGTCAAAGCCACAGGCAAAGATCCAGTTTTCGTCCGCTATCCGTGGGCTGAGGCCATCACGCCGCTCTATGCAAAAGAGGATCTCATTGGCGTCCTGATCATCGGCGAGCGTCTCGACGGCGGCTACCTCGACGGGCGCCAGGCGCTGTTCATCGAGCAGATGGCAAGGACCCTCGCCGTCGCCGCGACAGTGTATCGTCTTGTCGAGTCTGTGCGGTCCCTGACGAAGGACATCGTGACCGTCAGGGAGATAGAGCGTATGCAGCTCTCCACAAGGTTGCACGATGAGCCGCTGCAGGTGGTAGCGATGGCCACCAGTACTCTCCGACACGTGCTCGAGGAAGGAAGGACGCCTGCCGAGAACAAGGCTGAAGTGGAACGAAGCCTGTCCTGGCTGCGCGAGGCAGCTGTCCAACTGCGCGACATCTGCGCCGGCCTGTATCCACCGGTTGTTGATGAGGGCATTCCAAATATTGTGCGGGGACTGGACAGGGACTTCAGGGAGCGCACCGGCGTGTCCACACACGTAAGCATCGTGCTCCAGGGCGAAACCGTTGACGGCGATGTTCGTCGGGCCGTGTACCACGTGCTCAAGGAGAGCCTCAGCAACATTGCCAAGCATGCCCATGCAACTGCCGTGGACATCGAGGTTGAACAGAACAGCCGCAGGCTGCGGCTCTGTGTCACCGACAACGGCATCGGACTGGGTGCCAGTCAATCTGCTCCGGTAGAATACACGGAGCCCAGACGCTTCGGCGTCATCAACATGCAGCAGTGGAGTATCCTTGTCAACGGCCGACTGCGAATCGATGCCAGGCCAGAAGGCGGCACGGCTGTCACTCTGGAGGTACCCTTGTCCGCTGGAGAGAGCAAGTAGAGGATGACGGAAACTGCCCTGGACGTTCACGATCTGGCCAAGACGTATCCCAATGGCGTGCAGGCCGTGGCCGGCATCAGCTTTGAGGTGCGGACCGGAGAGATTCTGGCGCTGCTCGGGCCAAACGGCTCCGGCAAGACGACGACCGTGAAGATGGTAGCCGGGCTCGTGCTGCCTTCGAGAGGCTCCGCAGAAGTGATGGGGCTCAACGTGCTGAAGCGTCGCACAGACGCGATGCGCCACCTCGGCGCCGTCCTGGAAGGTGCACGCAACGTCTACTGGCAGCTCACGGCGCGAGAGAACCTGAGGTACTTCGGCAGCCTTCGCGGCGTCCCCAGGCGCCAACTGGAGAGCCGCATCGACGACCTCCTGACGGACGTCGGCCTGGCAGCAGAGCAACACCGTCCGGTCGGGCAGTTCAGCAGGGGCATGCAGCAGAAGCTGGCGATCGCCGCAGCACTGCTACACGATCCTGAAGTCCTTCTTCTGGACGAGCCCACGCTGGGTCTCGACGTACCCGCCGCCCGAGCTCTCGAGGAGAATATCGCCCGCCTGGCAAGTGAGCGAGGCAAGGCGGTTCTGCTAACCACGCACACCATGCCGCTGGCGGAAAGGTTGGCCCACCGGGTCCTGGTCATCCGTCGCGGTGAGACCGTCGCCTATGACACCACGGCCAGACTGCTCGCCGCGCACAACTCGCATGCTGACGTCACCGACATCCTGGTTTCAGGCGAACTGTCTCCGGACCTGCTCTCGACGCTGCGTAACGAGTTTCCCCATGTCGAGACAGGGCAGACAAACGGCAGCACCCAGATTACCTGGCGGGACGCCCAACAGGCGGAGATCCTAGGACTGCTGAACTGGCTGGACGGGCAGAACCTTGCCATCGCGAATGTCGGGCGCCGGCAGCCGACGTTGGAGGAAGTATTCATGACGCTGACACAAGAGGCGCACTGATGGTGCGACTCTTCGAAGCGGAGGCACGCCGGCAAGCGCGGCTGATCCAGGCGTACGCCGTCGAGGAGATCGGCCAGTTCCTCCTCTTCACGGTGGGCTTCCTCGTGCTCAGCGGCCTCTTTGAGATCATTGCACGCGGCGAACTGGCGAGCACCGTCGTGCTGGCCTCGGCCGTGGGGTTCCTTGCGTGGCGGACGGCGGACGGTTACATGCTGCGTACTGTCAGCACCCTGGCCGACGACGCTGCTTGGGGCACACTCGAACAGTTGATTCTCAGCCCCATCTCGATCCTCGGGTCGATGGTCATTCGCGGTGCCATCGTGCTCGTCTTCTACACCCTGGAAGCCTGCCTGATCGGCCTTGTGGTGTTCCCTCTGCTGGGCGCCTGGCCGACCCTGTCGTGGGCGGCCCTGATCGTGTTCCTGATCATGCAGACCGGGATCTGGGGAGTGGCGCTTGTACTGGCCGGTCTGCACATGGTCTACAAGCAGATCGCCAGCGTCACGGTTGCCGTCTCAACAGCCCTCCTCTTCCTTACGGGCGCCCTTGCGCCCCTCGACAACGTTCCCTTACTGGCATCCGTCGCCCGAGTTCTTCCCCTTACGGTGGGCATCGAGATGCTACGCGACCTCATGGTCTACCGCACGACAGTCCCGGTCAACGATGTGTTCTGGCTTGTGGGCACGACCGCATTCTATGTTGCGGTTGGGTGGTCGGTTCTCACCTGGGCGCTCCGCGCTGCGCAGCGAGCTGGCTCCCTCGCGCACTACTGAGGAACAAGGCCATGTTCAACCGTTGGGTGGCCGAGATCCGGCGCTCAGGCAGCGAGACCTACACCTACCGATTCAACGTCATCAGCACGATGGCATTGTGGGTCGTTGCGTTCCCCATGATGATGATGGTGTTCGACAGTGTGGCAGGCTACAGTCCTGTCAGGCAGATGGAATCCCTGATCGGCTTCCTTGTCTGGGACTTGTGCATGGCGGCGCTGGCCGCCATCGGCCAGGATATCACCCGCGAGGCGCAGCACGGCACCCTTGAGTCCATCTTGATGGCGCCGGTGGCTCCCATTCGGCTGTTCACGATGCGGAGCGCCAGCGCTGCAGTCACGCAGTCGGTGCTCACTGCTATTCTCGGCGTCATCCTCTTCCTTATCCTGCGCCTTCCTGCCCCTCACCTTTCCCTCGGTGCGCTTATCGTGTTGGTGCTGACCGTACTGGGCGTCATCGGCGTCAGCCTTGCCATCGGCGGCATCGCCCTGATCTACAAGCGGGTGGCTTCCATTGTCGGCGTCATCGGGCTGCTCAGCGTCCTGCTGAGCGGCGCCCTGGTGCCCCTGTACAGCCTGGGACCGCTGTATGAGGCCCTGAAATGGCTTGTGCCCATGACGTGGGGCATCAGCGCTCTACGGGCGCTGATGATCGGTGACGCCAGCGCCCTCGAGCTGGCAAGGCAGGGCGTCTGGCTTGGCCTGACGCTGCAAACGCTGGCGTTCCTGGCCCTGGGTGCTCTTGTCTTCAATTGGGGATACAACCGGGCGAGAGTGGCCGGAATTCTAGGGTCCTATTGATACCGTGGCCGTGCTAATTCATGTTGTGAGGTAGCCTGGCGACAACGTGCGGAGGGCAACTGCTCGAACCGCGAGCATGGGAGTCTTCGCGCCGGTTGGCCAGATCTGATGGGCCACAACCTCTCAATCGGCAGCCTCGGAGTCCACCACCCACAACTCGTATCGAGCATCTGGGTCGGTGCGATTGTCGATGGTGCGAGATGCAACGACCAGGCCATTCTCAACCAGGATTTGAGTCTCCTTCTCGAAGACCGACGCATAGCCTGCATGCACGTATTCAAGTAGCTCACCATGCGGGACAATCAGGATGCCGCTGTACCAGTCGGCAAACAAGGGCTTGGTGCCGACCAGTTTGCATTTGCCTTCAACCCGGAGAAGATAGAATTTCCCATCCTTGATCTTCCAGGTCCCCAGATACTCGCGCCAGCAGGCCGTTGAAAACACATCCCCACGCGCCATTGCGATTTCTTCGTCGGTGGCGGCTACTACCCGGGGATGATTCTCGGGCAGATCCGGCTCGCACGCCATTGATGTCAGTCGGCCATTCAGGTAAAGCCTTTCATGAATCTGTGCGGTCATATCAGAAGCTCAACGCATTGGGGTCCGCCAGACCCATTTGCACACCCTTGAGCGCGGCCGCCGTGTGCGTCTGCACGCCCAGCTTCTCGCGGATGTTCTTCAGGTGCCACTTGTAGGTATTGGGTGAGATGCCCAGGCTGTTGGCGATCTCGGCGTTGTCTGTGTCGGCGTGCTGAATGGCGAACGCCAGGATCTCCTTCTCTCGCGGAGTTAGATCATCCGGTTGGGGGTGCTCATTGCGCCGTTCCATGATGGCGCGGGTGACGTCGGGCGAGAAGCACATGCCGCCGTTGTGCACCATCCGTATCGCCGCTACCAGGCTGGACGTCAGGGCATCGTCCTTCAGCAGGTAACCATTGGCGCCAGCGTTGACCAGGTTCTCGATCACGGGCAGGCGCAGTTCCTGCGACAGCACCAGGATACGCGTCTTGGGAAAGCGGGTGAGGACCTCAGAGATGGCGGGCACGGGATCGAAAAGCTGCCCACCGTCGCGCACGCTTCCACCTTCGTGTTGAGGCATAACCAGATCGAGAAGGGCTACATCAGGGTGATAACGCTGGACGAGTGCCAGCAGGTGATCACCGGCGCTGCCCTCTCCAACCACACGGACCACGGACGAGCCCTGGAGCTGCTCACGAATGCCCGCGCGCATGAGCGGGTGGTCGTCGACAATGATGACATTGATGGCCGCTGGCTCCATCGGTGCCTCCCAGGCAAAGACGAGATCGTTGGTATGCAGAGCTTAGTATGCCG
>JAKORR010000175.1 GCA_029777735.1 Armatimonadota bacterium
CAGCCGTCTGCAAGCTCCTCGACCAACTAGATCTCCATTACTTTGTCGATAACCAGGGCCGGGGTATTCTGGTGAGCTTCGAGTGTGAGAAAACCGACTACGACATATACATAGTCGTAGACCAAGAGCACGCCATCGTGTACGTGGGTTTAACTCGGTATCTTGAGGTTCCCGGGGATCATCCGGCCGCCGAGCAGATCATGGCGCGCCTGATGGAATTGAACTGGGAATTGACGCTGGGCAAGTTCGAGTGGAACAGTGCCGACGGCGAAGTGAGGATATCCTTTGTGTTCACCACGGAGAACGGCCTGGGGCGTCATGCCTTAGGTGCAGCTCTGGCCAGTCTGCTGAAGATTGCAGATTGCTACTACATCGAGCTTCACGCAATGCTGGAACCTTGACCTGGTGCCGTGCGTTCCTTGCCAGAGGATCATGGCGGACAGTGGCCCGGGAGAGCCAGTTGAGGGATCGTGCATGCAGCGGACCAAACCCCTCGCCAGCTCGACGGGAACAGGAGGGCATCCAAGTAGGTCTTCGACCGCCGTGTGGTGGTGCTGCAGAGGCATGTACGCCCAGCGGCAGACAAGCAGTTCTCCGAAGTGCAATAGGTCGGTGACCTGCCACGGTCGTCGATCTGCGCCGGGCGGCGCACAAATACGCCCTGGCGTCTCCCGGTGGTTGCCGCGTCGGATTACACTCAGGACGATAGGAGGCGACCCATCTTGCTAACGAACGCAGACCTTGAGAGCCTTCTTTCGCAGCCGGAGAGCTTTCCCTTTCTCAGCGTTTACCTCGACTTAGGGCCACAGGCCAGGGCCAGCCGATCCTATGAGACAGTAGTTCGCAAACGCTTTTCTGAACTGGAGGAGCTCTTCGAGAAGGGATCGAAAGAGGAAGCACTATTCTGGCAAGCCGTTAAACGTGTGTGGGACTTCATCAACAACGAGCTTCCGCAGACAGGCCACGGTGCGGCGCTCTTCGTGGCCCCTGGCCTGGATTTCTGGCGTTCCTACACCGTTGCGTACCGCTTCGAGACTGAGGTGGTGCTTGATCGCCTACCCTACGTCCGGCCTCTGGCGCACGTGGTGGAGGAGCACGAGCACCATCTGGTCGTAGAGACGCGGTCGGATACAGCGTCGGTATTTGTCGTCCACCTTCGCGCCCCGACGCCGGTGTCCAGAGTAGCGGAGCTAGAGACGGAGGTGCCTGGCAAGACCGCACAAGGAGGGTGGTCGCAGCGACGTTTCCAGTGGCACCGGCGCGACCACATCATGCGGCACATTAAGCGGGTCGCAGAGGCCCTCGAAGGGCTGTATGACCAGTACAACTGCAGTGGAATCATTCTGCTAGGCCAGGACCAGACCATCGCCGAGTTGCGCAAGCACCTGTCCCGTCGTCTTCGGGACAAGGTCATCGCTGTGGGGCCTGAGCGCCCGACCGACAGCCAGGAAGCGCTGCTCGAGCGCGTGCTGCCGCTACTAAAGTTTGAAGAGCGGCTGGAGGAGATGAACACACTCCAGCGCATTGTGACAGAGCTGGAGCGCGGTGGTCTGGCCTCGGCCGGGCTCGAGGAAGTCATCGCAGCCGGCATGCAGCAGCGCATAGACATTCTGGTTATAGGCAGTGACGTCGAGGCGGACGGCTACGAGTGCCCCTCCTGCGGGGCGCTCATGACAGCGACCCAGACAGAGGGACAGTGCATTTACTGCGGCGCGGATGCGGTCAAGGTCAAACTCAGCAATGCATTGCTGCGTCTGGCGCAGACCCAGGGAGCCGAGGTCGAGATTGTACCGCCCAACCCGCTACTCGAGCGCCTGGGAGGTGTTGCGGCCTTACTCAGGTACTGACAGCAAACACCCGGCATATAGGGGCCGGGGAGTGTACAGTTCACTCAGGATGAATCTTTAGGCTGCGAAGAGGCCGTCGTGAGAGCCCAGGGCAGGAATCACAAGGCAGCCGACGCCTAGCTACCGGGCTCCTGGGCGGCATCTTGGCCCACTTCCACAGGAGACCTGCCACCTGAGCGCGTTCTTTCCTGTGCGGCAGCGACGGTTATCTGGTCAAGTCTATCCTGCGGGAACTGTTACACTCCCGGGGTCCTTTTCCCGTTGTCGGACCCTGCTGTGTGTGATATAACTCCTGCCGTCGCGCCGTGCTGCCAATGGTCAGGTAGCCGCGCCAGATTCGTCTTTCATAGGTGAGATAGGTAGATGGGATTCCAGAAGTGTCCTCGTTGCGGGTCCGCCGTACAGCCTACAGACCACGTGTGCTTGGAGTGTGACCTTGACCTAATCGAGGCACGCAAGAAAATCACCGCCGACACGGCCCAAGCCGGCCCTGTTGTCACTAGCAGCCAGCAGCGTGCTGCTGTCGCGCCCACCGCCGCCGCGGGCGTGGCCACCGATATTGGCGAAGACACCCGCTTGCGCGAGTTCGACGAACACCTGGCTGAGCAATTGCGAGCCGAACGCGGTGCCGCAGTGCTCACTGCCATCCTTGGGGTTGCTATTGGCATCGCATTCCTGGTTGTGGGCTTCAGACTTTTGAGCCCGGCTGGTGGTCTAAAGGCCTTGGGCAGCCTCACCCCAGCGTACTTCAGGGAACAAGGTTTCGGCATATTTGGCAACCCTGTCTTTCTAGGAGCTATGGCCCTCGCGCTGGGATTGGCGGGCGTCCTTGCGGGCCTTGGTCAGTTCCACCGTGCCTGGACGGGCACTCAAGCCATCGAGGACGTTAAGTTCGGCGGTCGGCCCCGCATTGTCGGCATCTCTTCCTTCACGACGGCAGGACTGGTCCTGGGCAGCTTTGTCTTGCCGCCCCTCGGACTGGTCCTGGGCATTTTGTTCAAGTTTAGCAAGGATGACGACACGCGGGATCTTGGTGGCAGGATGATCATGGCGGCACTGGTTGCCGCTGGCCTACTCATAATTGACCTGATAGTCCATTTGGTCAGCGGGCTCACTCAGGTCCAGCTCCCGGCACGCAGCTCGACCGTCCAGTAGCTGGTTTCTGCGTTGGTTGTTCCAGGCAGTTTGGCGCAGCACTGCGGCCAGGACCCACTCCAAGCGCTAGAGGCCCAGGGCGTCCAGCACCGGCGGCACTACGTGCATCCAGCCCAGCGGCATGATGTGCACACCTTGGCACATCGGCCTGAGCGCGTCGATCAGCTCAATCGTTATCTGCGTAGTCTCCTGCTTCTTGTCCTGCGTGTTCTGCATCCGCTCGATGAGTGCGCTGGGAACTGTCACGCCTGCCACGTTCTTGTTCATGAACTTCGCCATGCCCGCGCTCTTGAGTACCACAATGCCGGCCAGCACGGGAACACCCAAGTCACCGGCCTGCTCCATGAAGTACTCAAAGCGGGCGGGGTCGTAGACCGCCTGGGTCTGGATGAACTCTGCACCTGCGTCGATTTTCTTGCGCAGCTTCATAATCTGCGGCCCGAGGGGCTCAACGCCGGGGTTGACCACACAGCCCATGCAGAAGCTGGGAGGGGCGCCCTCAAGCTCGTTGCCCGCCAGGTCGTGGCCGGCTTCCAGGGTCTTGGCGGCTTCAATGAGCTGCACGCTGTCCAAGTCGAACACGGGCATAGCACTTTTATCATCGCCAAGAGTCACATAGTCTCCAGTAAGAGCCAGCACGTCGGTCACACCGAAGGCCGCTGCCGTCAGCAGCTCTGATTGCAGGCTGAGCCTGTTGCGGTCGCGGCACACCATCTGGAGAATGGGGTGGTGGCCGGCCTCCAGCAACCTGATGCACAGGCCCAACGAACTGGCGCGAGTGACAGCCGACTGCAAGTCGGTGACATTGATGCCTGTGACGCGGCCCCGCACCATATCGGCTTCTTCAAGCACGTGCTCGAAGTGGATACCCTTTGGCGGAGCCACCTCGGCTGTGACGATGAACCTACCTGACTGAAGGGCTTCCCTCATGCCCATAAGCCGGCACCTCCGTGGATCTCTCCTGGTCAACAGGCCGCGCAATACACCTCGATCGCGGTTGTAACGGCACGGGCCGTGCGCGGTTGGCCCTCACTGGTAAAGCTGGGGCCCCGTGGCGCCCCTAGACACTTCGTTGTATCTCGGCAGCCTCGACGATATTCTTCAGTAGCATGACGACGGTGAGCGGCCCTACGCCTCCGGGGACCGGCGTGATCATTCCGGCCACTTCTACGGCCTCCTGGAATACCACATCGCCCACCATACGGCTCTTGCCTGTCTCAGGGTCCTTGACCCGGTTCATGCCCACATCCACGACCAGAGCGCCGGGCTTGATCATATCACCTGTGATGAGCCCGGCCTTGCCAACGGCGACGATCAAGATGTCGGCCCGTTTCGTGTGAAAGGCCACGTCCCGGGTGGCAATATGGCATACCGTGGTTGTGGCAAACTGGTCCAATAGCAGCAGTGCAGTAGGCTTGCCCACGATCTCCGAGTGCCCCACCATGACCAGCTCGGCGCCCTCAATTGTTACGCCCGATTCCCTGACTAGCGCGAAGACCGCCTGCGCCGTACAAGGGGCGAGCTCGGTCCGGCCTTGGACCGTGGCGCCTAGATTCGCCGGGTGCACTCCATCCACGTCCTTCACGGGTGACACGGCGCGCTGCGCCACGCGTCGGTCAACCTGTTCTGGCAAGGGCATCTGAATGATAATGCCCGTCACCGAGGCGTCTTGATTCAGCCGGTCGATGGTTGCCAGCACCTCGGCCTGGCTCACTGTCTCTGGGAAGGTCAGCAGCTCGTAGAGTATGCCCAGCTCCTCACAGGCGCGGGCCTGCTGCTTTGAATACGCCGCCGCGCCAGGATTCTCGCCCGCCATCAGGGCAACTAGCTTAGGCGCCGGGGCGCCCAACGCGGCCAGCCGCACTTGCAGATCTGCCTTGATTCGTTCCGCCAATGGTCCACCTTCCAGCAACTCCGCAGGCATTTCGATCCCTCCTGTCGTGTGTCGAAGGAGCCCTTCGGAAGTGTCTCCTGCTACAGTGGACGGTATCTGCCGGCTCTTACTTCTAGACGCCGCGATCTACAGTAACCTGCCACAGTTTTCTCGTTAGTGCCTCAGCCTCGCCCAGACAGGCCTCCAGAGCTTCTTTGACTGACGCGACATACTGCTCGTCGGCCAGGTGAGCAAGGTTGATCTCGACGTTGAGCCATCCGCCTTTCAGCCCCGCCTCTGCGCAGACCGCGGCCACTCCCACGTCGCTCAATAGATTCGGGTTGCCCTTCTCAACAAGCTCGGGCAGCAGCCTCAGCACCGCGAGACACCGTTGAACTATCTCGAGGGGCACGCTGGCCGCAGCTTTCAAGGCAGTCTGTAGGGTCTCCTCACGCGTGGGGTCGTCCTTTGGCATCTTGTAGGCTGCTGAGACCTGGCCGTAGGCGTCCATGTCGGCCTGAACGAGGTTAGTTAGCGCTCGCCGCTCTACCTCTAGGGCCTCGAGCACCTGCCGCATGTTTTCTTCCACGGCGGCGAACTTTTCCCTGCCGACCGTGAAGTTGGCTACCATACTTCCCAGCGCCGCACTTACAGCCCCCACCAGTGCTGAGGCCGAACCGCCGCCGGGCACAGGCTCCTTGGCCGCCAAGCGGTCCAGATACTCACGTAAGCTCATTTCTGCAGCCGGCCTGTTGCTCATGGCTACGTTTCACCTCGGCGCGGGGCTATTGGGCTCAGAACAACCCGACGATTTTGCCCTCCTCGTCGATATCTACGTGTACCGCAGCTGGCTCGGTGGGCAGGCCGGGCATGGTTCGCATCTCGCCCAGCAGCGGGTAGAGGAAACCTGCGCCCACCGATG
>JAKORR010000176.1 GCA_029777735.1 Armatimonadota bacterium
ACGGCTTTGATAGCCCGACCGAGATGATGTATGCCGACAGCCCGCGCCAGGTCTTGTACTTTGTGCTCGATTACCTCGCCTCGCTAGATAGCGCCAGTGCCCGCGCGTATCGCGAACGCATCGACCCGCTGCTCGGCCAGGATTCCGCCTGGGAGAACCCTGCGGCCATGATGGACCCAACACAGGCGATTGGTCTGTCACCAGCGGCCACGCAGTTGCGCATCGAGACGGAGGACCTCATCTCCGAGTTACAGATACGCCGCCCCGAATTGGTGGACAAGGGCGGCCAGGATCGCTACCTGGAAGCCCTGCATTATGCGACGACGGCCCGCAAGCTGTTGAACTATCACGCCGTGATAGCGCGCCAGTCCAGCGACCACCACCGGCTTGTCCAGGGTCTCGGCATTCGCGATGCGGCAATGGCGGATAATCTGGCATACATGGTGTCCCGCGAGCGTGACCGGGGCAAGGTGTTCGTCTTTGCGCACAACAGCCATCTAAAGCGCGGCAAGTCCGAATGGCAGCTAGGTCCCCACCTGCTCACCTGGTGGCCAGCGGGGGCGCAACTCGCTATGATACTCGGCTCGCGATATGCCGTGATCGGCTCGGCAGTAGGCATTTCGGAGGCCAACGGCATCGGCCAGCCAGAACCGGGCACGCTGGAAGCGCGGCTGACGGCTCTGCCTGGACCGGTGCGATTTCTCCCCACGCACTTGGGCCAAGGGCTGCCAGCCTCGGAAATTGCGGCCCTTCCAACCCGTTCGGGCAGCCTGAAAAACCCAACCTACTTTCCGCTGACCCCCCAAAGTATCACCGACTTCGATTGGCTGGCTGTCCTCGATTCCACGACATACCAGCGCGGCGGTCCGCCACTCCCACAGTAAGACGCCAGCCTCCTGCGCTCATCCCAGCCAATCAGCCTGGCGTCGGGAATTGGGGAGGCAAGCGCGCCTTTCCCCTCCCGAAACCAGGAGAGCGCCAACCCACGGGATAGCGACCAGGGTTTGCGTTTCAAGCTGAACCCGCGCTTCACTTGCGCGCGGGCCAGCGCCTATCTATAATAGGCAATAGCACACAACACAGTCACCAGGCGGATGGGCCGAGGTTGCCCCCTTCTCGCCTACCACCGTAATACCCTCACCCACTCCATCTCACGCGATGTTCCTTTGCCATCGTCTGCCGTTTGTCAATAGCATTAGCCTGTCTCGACCGGCGCGAAAGCGTCCGATACGTGCTGACGGAAGGAGACTCGCAAATGGTCAAAACCAAAGCAGATCAGATCACCCGCAGCCTGCTGGACGACTTGCTGGGGGGAGATGCCCATAACCTCAGCGTCCGCCTGTGGGATGGGACCTACTGGCCCGACGACCGGCCTCGCGCGGCAACCCTCGTGCTCAACCACCCCGGCGCATTACGGGCCATGTTCCTGCCCGGCACGGAAGTGGCCCTGGGCGAAGCCTACCTGTATGACGATTTCGACATCGAGGGAGACATCGAGGCCGTTTTTGACGTTGCCGAGTCCCTCCAACAGAAGGTAGCGAGCCTGAGAACCAAACTGAGCCTGGCCCCTCGCCTCCTGCGCCTCCCTGCCCAACGCCAGCAACGCAGCACGCAACGCGGACGTGCCACGCTGGACGGCCAGGTCCACGAAATGGAGCGCGACCGCCAGGCCATCCGCTATCACTACGATGTCTCTAACGACTTTTACCACCTTTGGCTGGATAGCCGAATGGTCTATTCCTGCGCCTACTTTTCCTCACCCGATGACGACCTGGATATCGCCCAAACCCGCAAACTAGACTATATCTGCCGCAAACTACGGCTGCAGCCCGGCCAGCGGCTACTGGATATCGGCTGCGGCTGGGGCGGGCTGGTGCTGTACGCTGCCGAGCACTATGGGGTAGACGCCACG
>JAKORR010000177.1 GCA_029777735.1 Armatimonadota bacterium
ACTGAGGATGGCGAGTTTTCGTATCCGGCCATCATCCAAGACACCGCTGGACTTATCCACTGCGCCTACACATGGCGGCGCAAGGCCATTGCCCACGTGACGCTCGACGAGGCGTGGCTATTGGAAAAGGGCAGCAACTACCAGGAGAACTGATTCGGCGGGCTGTCAACGATGTGGTCCGCCGCCGTCAGCAAAACGACGGCAAGCCGTGCGGGTTTGGGATCGCACAAAGGCCCGGAGGTCAGGGTCATGTTGCTCACGCTGTGCACCAAGGTGACGGCCGGGACTTCCCTAGATGAAAGCATCGCCGTGGCAACCCGTTATGGCTTCGACGGGCTTGAGATCTTCGGCCTGCCGGAGCACTTGCCACCGGACGTCCCCACTGAGGAAGTTGTGCGCTATGCCGAGATGCTCCGTGACGTGGGCCTGAGGGTCTGGTGCCTGGCCACCTACGTTGGGCCCTATGGCGACGCCGACGCCGAGAAGGTACTGGACTTCCTGGACCAAGTGCGACGCTACTGCGAGTTTGCGGACCTGCTGGGGTGCGAGTATGTGCGCCAGGTGACGGCCTATGGCTCGCCGGAGACGCTGGCAGAGGAGGTGTGGCAGCGCACAGCCGAGGGGCTGAGGCAGGCTGCGGACGTGGCGGCAGAATACGGTAAGAGACTTGTCGTGGAAACGCATGACAGACAGATAGTGGAGACCGTCGATTCGACCCTGCGGCTGCTGGAGATGGTAGGACGAGCCAACGTGGGTATCACCTTCGACCCGGGCAATCATGTGCGTCACGCGCAGGACTACGGCCCCGAGGCGGTCCGGCGGTATGGCGAGCGTCTGTGGAACGTACACGTGAAGGACTGCAGCCTTGGGGGTGAGCAGCGGCTGTTCGGTGAGGGCGATATGGATTACGGACTTGTGTGGCAGGGGCTGGCTGACATCGGATACGACGGGGCAATAGGCATCGAGTGCCATGTGCAGCCTAGCGAGGAACTCCCGCTGGATGCCTTGGTGCAGCACGAGATCGAGGCAGTCCGTGCCTCTTTGGCACAATCTCCGCTGGCTTCGCGGCTTGGCTAACCTGTGAAGCACGTGCCAGAACTCGCACGCTGTGGGCTTGGGCCGTCCGGTATGTGACGGCAGGTCCGAGGACTACTTGTCGGGCTTGGGACAGTCCATCATCAGCAACGTCCCCCACTGCCGCTTGAGCGTTCGTGTGTTTACTTCGCCCGCGAACCAGTCCTCATGGTGGAAGTTGCCGAAGTTCCCGGCTCCTCGCTCCTTCTCATCCAAATCCCCCAGGGCTATGTTCAGGCCCATCTTCACACAGCCCATGCTTATCGAGTAGAACTTGCCCGGCGACACCTCCAAACACGGGTCAAAACTGGTTGCCCACTCGATCACATATCCCTTGTCCCTGATTTTGGGCTTGGCTGTGGCCTCCATCGCCCGCGTCAGGATCCACTTCTGATAGGTGGCCCAGGCCTCGGGCTTTGAGCGCGGCTCACC